>JBEKJA010000146.1:0-7043 GCA_050011475.1 Syntrophales bacterium | reverse complement strand
TACTATAGGTGAGAATGACGCAATTCTCATATCGCGATGACCTTATTGTATCATAGAGACTATAGCTCATTTATCCCCACCAAGAACTGCTTTCCCGCTGATGTAATAATGTACTTTTTGTTATCCATCTTCTCCGCCATCCCTAAGTCTTCAAGAAATCGAAATGCTTGTTGAAGACGTGGATTCGTAAATACTGGGACATCATATTTAAGCTTGTTGGTTCGAACGTACACGTTCTTTTCTATGCTGTATCTGAGAGTGCTCTTCTTCTCATATCGAAATTTTCTTAACGCCACTATTGTATGCCGGTCTACCACACATTCTCTTAATACTTGTCTGATGAAGGCCCAGAGATCATTTGTAGTTTCGATCATTTTATTTAGAGTGATGATATTAGAAGAGTATATCCTGAAATTTAAATTTTCTCCGTAATTGTAAAAGTCCTTTGACACATTAGTCTTCAAATGTATTTTTACTAATAAGATGTATGCTAAACAAAATATAGCTGTTAGGTTTTTCGCTTCAATGAACTTATCAATTTCATGCTTGAGGTAGTACTCGGAAATAGTGTTAGAGTACCAGTCAGAGTCAGATTTATTTGAAAAAGCGATACTGTTTATAAATGCATCGAGTTTCGTCCCAGCATCAAATCTAACATCTGAAAATGATTTTAGATCACTAGGCAATGAAGCCGACATGCCTCGTTGAATTTCACCCTTTATTAGCTCGGCAATATCATCAAAAGATCCTTGATACTCATCTATCATTCGTTCAAAGACATATAGAAGACTCTGAAGGGCGTAGCAAAAATATTCATGCATCTGATAAATATGCCATATGGAAAGAACATCATCATAATGATGAGATATATTGAGGGACTGACCATTATGATAGTGCCTGTACATGCAAATGTTTCTATATTCCTCTATTGATAAACCATGAGACTTCGTATCTTTTAAGAACTTCAATATTAGATAAAAAGTCTTTCGCCTTCTACTACCAGAGCGGCCATATTCTTTGTCAGCATCGAACAGTAGATTGACAAGAAGGTCATATTCTTCTGTATTATTAATTATCTGACAGGCGCATAATGATTCCGCCATCGATGATAATTCGTTTCTCGTCACTTTCCCTTTTGTAATGCAATTATGAAACAATTCAATATAACGATTTTTCGAAAATACTAATGCTGCTTTGACACCAAATCGGCGCTCTCCTGTTGTCTTGACGTTCTCAGCCAACTGTACGCGTAGCGGCCCTCCTTTTATTACAAGTTTTAGATTCTCCATAGGGCCTTTATAATACTGAGCAAAACCCCCGCCCTTATTTTGAAAATAACGGTCAGGAGAATCTTCATATTGTGTGTATTTAGTTAAATCTATCACATCGAGATCATATTTTTTTATTAGTGGTGTTGATGTATCAGAACCAACCGTACTGCTACTTCCTTGTTCATTGATATGATGGACATCCGAAATCAACGAAAAAAGGAATTCAGCTTTTCGGATGTACATGCGCCAATCATCGAGGTTATTGGAGCCACCCTTTTTTGTGTAATTATAAAGAACCCAGCACAAAAAACTATAGTATCTCAGCCTGTTAGTTACGTTGGATATGCCGGGTAATAAATAACCGTAGATTCTGATTGATATGGCTTGAACACCCAAAGGGTCCAATCCTGTGACTTCTAAAATAGATTCAATCCATTGTGGACCTACCACAAAAACCTCCATGCTAGCTTTGTACGTCTTCAAATGGTTTTTTACAAATTGGATCAAAAACTAAGAGAGGGTTCCAGCACCCGTATAGATCTTTTCTACTTTTTCGGCAAGCCTCAAAGTGCGATTCTGCTTCTTTCGTAAACACATCGTCTAACGTGTGATGTCTGATTGTCTATTTGCATTTGAAATATAGAATGAGAGGCCGAATATAACATGACAAGATTACAAGAAGAAAGTGACGCCATAATTATTGCGGAGGATCAGTGATTCAACATGGATGTTTCTCCTTTCAATTTGATATTTTACTTGAAATTTTCACATATTAGCCTATGATTACTGTCAGTTTCATTGTCCCTCCTTTCAGTGGTTAATAAGAACCATTTCCAACAAATGTTCATTGGTTTCATAATTATATATATAGAGATATTAGGAATAATTAATAAGAAAGAAATAAAAAAGGAAATAAAAATGGATAAAGGAAAACAAAAAATATTTATCAGTTGTGGTCAGGAAACAGATATGGAAAAAAAACTTGGTCAGGATATAGTATCTTTAGTTAAAAATTTGACACCTTATGAACCTTATTTTGCCGAGGTACAAACAACTCTTGAAGGACTTACAACGAATATATTTGGAGCACTGAATCAAGCAGCGGGTTTAATAGCAGTACTTCACCATCGGGGTGCGGTCTCCCCGGGAGGATTTATCCGCGCATCTGTCTGGGTTGAGCAGGAAATTGCATTAGCTGCATTCGTTCAGCAAATTCTTGGACGAAATCTTTATGTATCCGCTTTTATTCAAACAGGCGTTAAACTGGAAGGAGTGAGAAGCCAATTACTTTTGAATCCTGTAGAATTTGATACCAACGAACAAGTAGTTAATCATCTAAAAAAAGTGCTTCCTAGTTGGAATATTGTTAAATATTCCGAGAACCTTAGTCCTTTGAATATTATCATCAGATATGAAAAGGTAAATATCAAAAGTGAACGCAATGATTATAGACTTGTTGTTGTATTGACTAACACCGGAAATTCACCAATATCGAAATATCATGTTGATCTTAAATTTCCCTCTCGTTTGATTGAACAACCTGAAAAGCTTGATATTTATGTGCGTAATAGAAGTAATAAAATATTTGCATATTTTCGTACAACTGAGGAAAGCAAGGGCGATATATTTCCGGGTGATTCACTTAGAATAATGAATATACCATACTATGTCGATAATGATATATTTTTTAATGTTGAGCTATCGAAGATGGTAGTTGAGGCGACTGTCTATACTCATGGATATAATCCAAGGAAAGTTGAAAAATCGATGACGGAGCTACAAACATTTTGATTAATATTACGGAATATTTAACTTTTCTTAAGAATTTACACAATAAGTGCATTGATTTCTCTAAGAATATTATTTTCTACAAGGAAGACATTCGCCAGTTATATTTGATGGGATTTTACGGTTCTATCATCGAATTGAGTGGTTGTCTTATAGTTCTGGTGGATAACAAATATTGGACTGGTGTAACTCCATTGTTTAGATCAATGCTGGAAACTTATGTTGAGTTTATTAATTTATACGCGAGTGAGGAATATTGCTTTTACATGGAAGCAAGTTTTCATAATCAGTGGTTAAAAATCTTGGAGAATGCAAAAATAAACAGAAATCCTTTTTTAAGTGATATAGCTAAGTTTGATGATCTTGATTTACAGATAATCGAACATAAAAATAAATTATCATCATTGAAAAAGAAAGATTATCATCCATTGAATATATTTCAGCGTTTTGAAAAAGCGGAAATGCAAAATGAATATGAATCAATTTACAAATTTGCAAGCGATCACGCTCACAGTAATATTAATGCATTGATTGATCGTCACTATGAAATAAGTGGTGATAACTTGAAGGTTGTATTTTATAGGGATAAAACTGATGAAAGTATAGTTACTTATATCGACAGTATTTCTGGACTATTAGTTGATGCTACAGAAAAAACACATCTTTTTTTCAAGACTGGATTAGAAAGTAAGATTATGGAAATCAGACTATCCTTTAATAAATTAAGAGAAGGATATTAAAAAGTAACGCATGAAATAAATGTTACAGTCGAAATTAAAGGAGGAAACATGGTCGGAGTGATTATAATGGTCTTGATCATTATTCCGACGGTTTTGTTCGGTCAAGATTTTAAATGTCCAAAGGGATATCAACCATATGCAAATCGTTGTGTAACATAGCATATGGCTGACTATATCTCATGTGTTGAAGCTAGTGGTGGCAATCGTCAAGAAATTATCGAATTCGTATCAGAAATTGGTGAGAAACAAGATTCTACTAGAGTTAAAGCATCTGGGAGTGGGTTGGTATTGAAGGGATCAGGTGAAGTAACCCTAGATAGAGCATCAGAACGGACGCTTGCAAAAAAATTAGAAACTAAGTGGTTTCCAAAGGGAATGAGCGAATGTGCAAAGGTATTAGATAAAAAAACGATTCGAGAAATCAAAGAGATCAAGAAAGAAGTTAAGACTCTTTCAAACAAATCAGAGCTACAGGGTCAGCAGCTTGGAAAGCTCCAAGATAATTTTGAAGTGTTAAATGAACAAGTAAAAATGATTCAGGCTAAATTCAGAGTAGTGGACACAGGACCAGACGAAAGTCTTCCTGGATGGTCATATCATTTCTTATCAACATAAAAAAAAGGGATGTTGCAAGAAGGAAATTTATACTGGACATGGGAAGCATAGAAAAGGACAGGATATCCCTATATTTGGATAAAGAAGACAATCTTTGCTTCAGAGTTATTGACCGAAATTCTGAGACATATACCTTAAAAATTCCCCATTCAGAAAAAGTTGCTCTTAATAAATTATATTACTTGAATTTTGAAGTCGGAATCGGAGAAAAACACTCTTTCCTGAAATTCTTTGTCAATGGTCAGCTTGTAGAAAAGACCGAAATTGATCACGCAATTGCATTGTCTCCAATAGACTTGAAAGGTGCGGTTATAGGTGCTGATCTTAATGGTAACAACTCTGCTAAATTTGATTTCGGTGAGGAATTGATATTTCAAAAAACGATGACTTCGGAACAAAGGCATGAAGTATCAAAGTTTCTACTTCGAGTGCCAGATCAATGGTTATCTTTTCAAGGAGACCAGTGGATGCGTGTATCCAAAGAAAAAGTCCATTGATCAAGATTGTAGAATATTTTACAATTGCACTTCAGAATTCTATGTGAGATGAAAATAAAAATATCTATGACTATTCACTGATCTATCCTGAACGATACTAAGTTGACAGTAGCAGATTCTCCCGAATTCACCTTGTAGGAGTGTCATGGTTGGAGATGGCCGATGAAGATAAATCAAAGAACCCCAAAAGACCCTTTAATTTTCGAGGGAAGTTTCCCACCTCTGTTCAAAAAAATTAAAATTACAATTTCTCCACCACATGATGTTTCAAGCTGGTTCGAGCTTCTTCGTATGAGACCTGAAGACCTGGGGCGGATCGTTCACAGAGATCTGGTAGGCCCTGCTATCGATCATCTTCTTAAGAAGCCTGGGAGGGGCATCCATAGAGGCAAGGAAGCATTCACTAATAAAATAAAACTATGCTCTGCCTATACTTTTTGTCTGATCGATTATTGGTTGAAGAAACCTCAAGAGGAATGGCCGATGGATATGTCAAAAAAGAAGGAATGGCCAAAGCTTTTTAAAGATATATCAGAAGCTAAAACTAAAATGAAGGCGCACTTCCACCATGAGGGAAAAGAGTTGAAACCTAAAACACACAAATTAACAGCTTATATTATAGAAAGAGATTTTGGGAAGGAAAGAGAAAAACTCAACCCTAAATCTAACCCATGGACAGACGAACCTGACTCTTTTAAAAAAACCTATATTTTAAACAACCCATATATGAATTGGTTCATAACTAAACTAAAGGATTTGGAAAAAACTGACATTGCTTTGCCCATTAACTTGCCAATCACGACAGATAACCCTTCCGAAATTGTTCTTGCTCTTACCCAACTCGCTAGTGCCAAGTCTTTCATAAAGCGATAGATAATTCTCTCAGCATTCCATCAAAAGTCGGAATCCGAAACTGCATTTTTGCAGAGTGGGCTTCCTTTACATTATCCTGCATTATATCTATTTTTTACTTAACATTATCAAAACGGAGGAAACTTTTATGGACAAGAAAAAGACCTATCCCATAGCGAAAATCCGCAGTGTTATTCGCCAAGGAAGCACATACTACATAGCTATGCCGCCAGAGTTTGTAAAATTACATGGAATTAAAAAGGGAGATCATTTACCCGTTCTTGCTGATCATATAATGAAGGTTGTCCCGATGAAGGAGGAGTAGCGGGAACGTATGCGGAACTTTCACCTTGGCCATATGGCTGACCTTCGGAAGTCCGGCTATCAGACGAGACCATTGAGCAAACGGGAATTACAAAGTCTCGTTAAGCAATACGGTAAGCCGTATTATTTCAACAAATACGGCGAAGTAAGCTCGATAAACCAGGCCTTCTGGGCGGCCCTGCATCAGGCTGAGCACATCCAACTATTTGAGCCGGACGAACGCACCTTTTATCGCTACAACCAGGAGAACGGGCTTTATAGCATTGTTTCGGAGGACGTCATCAAACAGGAGATCGCAAGCCGCATTCTTGAAGTATCCCGCCAACAGGGTCTGCCGTCGCTTGAACGCAAGCGAACTAACTACAATTTGAATCACATCGTGTCCCAGGATTTCTGCTCCTTTTCGCCTGAATTTTACTCCCGGAATCAATGCCCGATTCCGTATAACGCCTCCGCGACGTGCGAACGGTTTCTTAACGAGCTTCTTTATCTAGCGGTCACGCCTGAAGATGCTTTGCTTTTGCAAAAGTTTGCCGGCTTATGCCTGCTGGGGGATAACCTCATCCAAAAACTGCTTATCCTTGACGGCCTGCCTGGCCGGGGCAAATCCACGCTGGCCTTGATTATCGAGGATCTTGTCGGACGGGCGAACGTTACCGAGTTGCGCACACGGCATCTTAGCGAGCGCTTTGAACTGTTTCGTTATTTGAAAAAGAGCCTTCTCGTGGGCGTGGACGTGCCGGGACAATTTCTTTCTGAAAAAGGAGCGCATGTAATCAAAGGATTGGTCGGCTGTGACTGGTTTGACGCTGAGCAGAAAGGTGGAACCGCAAGCTTTCCATTTCAGGGCAATTTCTGCATTCTGATAACATCGAACTCACGTTTACAGGTTCGTCTTGATGGAGATGACGGTGCGTGGAAACGGCGGTTGTTAATCATCCGATTTGAGGCACCAG
>JBEKJA010000145.1:0-6618 GCA_050011475.1 Syntrophales bacterium | reverse complement strand
GCCATCAAATTTGGGAGAATGCAGGGTGTCGTAAATGCTTTTATCCAGGGAGAGGCGCTTTTGACTGGCATGGAGAGCACTCTCCCTGGTGGTCATAAAGCGGGTTCCCATGGCAATCGCGTCCGCCCCAAGTACCAGGGCCGCCACCAGGCCCCTTCCATCGGCAAAACCTCCCGCCGCGATGACCGGTATCTTCAAAGAGTCCGCCAGGCTTGGAATCAGCACGACGGATGTAGCAACTCCTCCGTGCCCGGCTGCCTCGTGCCCTGTTGCAATGACCGCATCACAGCCGTAATCCTGGGCACGCCCGGCATGGTGAGCATTGGTGACGGTCGCAATGACCTTCCCGCCATACGCATGGGCTTCACGCACAAGCCAATCTCCTTTCCCGAGGGCAAAATTGATCACTGGAACCTTCTCTTCGAGAAGCACCCTGGCATTATCACTGCCACCGGGCAGCATCAGGGATGCGTTTACACCGAATGGTTTGTCCGTCATCCTGCGTATATCACGGATGGCAGTCCGCGTCTCCGCCGGATTCAGGGGCCCTGTAGCCAGAATCCCCAATCCGCCTGTATTTGAAACAGCAGCCACCATTTTTGGAACACTGATCCAGCTCATTCCCGACATAACAATGGGATACTGAATGCCGAATAACTCCGTAATTCGTGTTTTCATCCGTTATTTCCCCTTATAAACCGGGAAGCGCTTTTCAACAAACGCCGTGGCACCCTCCCTCAGATCTTCCGTCATAAAAAGGTCTCCTACAAAAGACGCTTCCAGGATCAGGCCATCTTCGAGGGACATATCACTTCCTTCATTGATCACCCTCTTTGCCGCCCTGAGCGCCAGAGGAGCATTGTCAAGAAAAGCCTGCGCAATCTTCTTCGCCTCATTGAGGGCTTCGCCGGCGGGTACCACTTTCTCGACCAGCCCCATCGCTAAGGCATCTTTTGCCCCGTAAAAATCACCACTGAGACACATGAGCTTCGCCTTGCCTTTGCCGAGCAGACGAACAAGACGCTGCGTGCCGCCTGCACCCGGAATAAGCCCCAGGCGAACTTCTGGAACGCCGATGAGGGCATTTTCGGCGATGATCCTGATATCGCAGGCAACCGCCATTTCGCAGCCGCCGCCCAGCGCCATGCCGTTGATTGCCGCAATGACGATTTTGCTAGAGTTTTCAATTTTGCTGAAACACTTCTGCATGCCTCTCGATCCCTCGATAACCACATCTCTTTTCCCGACAAGCTCACTGAATGCCCTGATATCCGCACCTGCCACGAATGCTTTTTTGCCGCTACCTGTAATGATGGCTACAATGATGTCGTCCTTATTTTCCAATTCATCAAAAACATCGTATAACTCGTTGATGACTGCCGCGCCCAGGGAATTCATGGGCGGATTATCGATGGTAACAACAGCAATACGATTTTCCTCTTCATAATTGACAAATTTCCTCTCCACGATGAAACCTCCTTAAGTTTTTTTAGCCTGTAATAGTGCTTAAAATTCTTCTCAGTCTCTGCCTGGTTATTCCGAGGGCTTCTGCAGCTCTGGAGCGGTTTCCCCGGTGTCTGTCCAGTACATTCTGAACATATTGCTTTATCATACCATCCAGCGTCTGAAGCGTATCCCCATCTGCCATGAGACCTCTTCCCCCTGTCCCGACCTGAAAGATCTCAATGGGAATGTCGGACGAAGCAATGATCTCCTCATCGCTGAGCAGAACGACCCGCTCTACAATATTTCTCAATTCCCGTACGTTTCCGGGCCAGTGATAATCCGTAAGAATCCGCAAGGCCTCTTTGCTGAATCCCTTTACCGGCTTATTCAGCGAGCGGCTGTACTTCTCAATAAAATATTTTGCCAGCAGAGGAATATCCTCACGCCTTTCCCTGAGGGGGGGAATGGTGGTAGAAATTACATTAAGCCGATAATAAAGATCCTCACGGAATCTTCCCTCTTCAACTTTACGCAGAAGATCCTTGTTTGTTGCGGCAATTATCCTGATATCCACCTCAATGCTGCGTATGCCACCCACCCGCTGAAATTCTCTCTCTTCAAGGAACCTTAAGAGTTTGATTTGGGTTCGCGGACTGATCTCTGCAATCTCGTCAAGGAAAAGAGTTCCCTGATCGGCCAGCTCAAAGAGGCCCTTTTTCTGGCGGATTGCACCGGTGAATGCGCCCCTCTCATGACCAAACAGTTCGCTCTCAAGAACCCCTTCGGATAGAACGGCGCAGTTGACGGTCACCAATGGATAATCCGCCCTGGGGCCGTTGTAATGGACGGCATTTGCAATGAGCTCCTTGCCCGTTCCGCTTTCTCCGAGAATGAGGACCGTGGAGCGGCTGTTGGCTGCTACTCGTTCGGCCAGCTTGATGATCTCTTGCATTCTAGAATTCGCGGTAATAATGTTGTTGAAGCGATACCGTTCTTTTTTGGATGTGCGGATTTGATGGACTTCCGCTTCCACTTTACGGGATTCAAGGCAGCGTGCGACGAGAAGCTTCAAACCATCTATATCGAATGGCTTTGCGATGTAGTCGTATGCTCCCTGCTTGATAGCTTCGACTGCCCCTTTTATGCCGCTATACGCTGTCATGATGACCACGGGACAGCGGGGATCCCTTTGCCTGAATTTCTGAAGAAGCTGGATTCCATCCGCATCAGGCAGCTTGACATCCAGTAGAACCAGGTCAGGCAGGTTTTCCTCAAACGATGCCAGGGCCTCTTTCCCATTCACTGCGGTCAGAACATGATAGCCTTCCCGGGATAGTGCCCGATTCAGGGAATCCAGAAGGAGCTTTTCATCATCAACAACTAAAATGGTAGCTTTCAATAGAACACCAATAGATCCTGAATCAAGTTCAGGATGACAAAGGTCAGGGGTTCAGGATGACTTTTTCTTCGCTAGGGGGCTTTCAAATCCCTCGGGAAGTTTCCTGATCGGCCAGATTCCATGTACGATAGCCATGACCTGCCCATTGGGATCTTTGATTTCAAGGTCAAGCTCAAAATCGGCCTTTCCCTTCTCTTCAAGCAGCTTTTTGACTTCCTTTACCTTCTCCTCGCTCATATCCACGACAAGTGTGACGTCCGTCATGACGGGTTTCAGAAACTTGATGTTGACTTCCTTTACGATCGGATAATATTTTGTGGCATCGAAAGCGGCTGCAAAAATGACACCGCCGGATATTTCTCCGATAGTAAACAGGGACCCGGCATACATGATTCCCACATGGTTCGTGTTGCCGGCCAGAGGCATGAGCATCTTCACATGCCGGTCTCTGAACTCCAGGACCTTGATACCCGTCCTTCTGATGCCATCAACACCCTTTTCACTGTACTCAGCTACATCCTTATATTTTTCCTCAATCACCGTTTCACAACCTCCTTATGATATACAACGCATCAACAACTGGCTATAGATCCTAAATCAAGTTCAGGATGACAAAGGTCAGGGGGTCAGAATGACTTCTTCGGAAACACAACA
This sequence comes from Syntrophales bacterium, assembly GCA_050011475.1. GTDB lineage: Bacteria > Desulfobacterota > Syntrophia > Syntrophales > JBEKJA01 > JBEKJA01. The sequence goes on along the minus strand of JBEKJA010000145.1, from coordinate 3,119 downwards.
TTTCTACCGCCTCTTCCAGTTGGCTTTACGGCCTTCCATGAGCGCCTGGACCCCTTCCTTGAAATCATCGCTCCGCAGGAGAATGCTCTGGAGGTTCACCTCCATGTCGAGATGGGTCATCAGATCCACGCCTTCCCCCTTTTTGACGATCCTCTTTACTGCACCCACAGCAAGCGGCCCCATGGCGATGATATCCTCTGCCATTTTTTCCGCTTCGGCAACAAGGCCGTCCGTGGGAAAAATCCCGTTGATGAGGCCAAAATCCAGGGCCTGTTGAGCGGTATAGGTCCTGCCTGTCATGAGAATCTCCATGGCCTTTGACTGCCCGACAATCCGTGTCAACCGGGCCGTTCCGCCAAGATCGGGAACAATGCCAAAACGGAGCTCAGGCATTCCCCACAGGCAGTCTTCACTCATCAGGCGGATATCGCATGCCAGCATCAGCTCCAGACCCAGGCCCAATACCCTGTTTTGCATGGCGCAGATGATGGGGATTTCAATGGTTTCGAAGCGATTGATAAAATGCTGAAATCTGGAGATATCCGCGCGGATCGAGGCGCCGCCAGCCGCAGCATCCGTCATGAATCGGCCGACCAGGGCCGCCAGGGATTTAAAGTCTACACCTGCAGAAAAAATCTTTCCCTCTCCTTTGACGATAATCACCCTCACTTCGGCATCGAGGATCAGACCTTCTATCATCTCCGACATCTCCGCAATCATTTCGAACGTGATCGCATTGCGTTTGTCCGGCCGGTTTAAAGTGAGATAAAAAATGTTTCCCTTCTTTTCACCAACAATAGGCTGCGTCATTTTTTGGATTCCTCCCGTTTCTTCTTATCAAGGTCCCTCAGCTCGCGTCTTAAAATTTTCCCTACGGCGCTCTTGGGAAGGGTATCGATGAATTCAATCATCTTCGGTATCTTGTATGGCGCCAGTCTTTCTTTACAGAATTGAATCACTTCATCAGCTGTCAGGGTCTCACCGGGCTTTACCACCACGTAGGCCTTGACGGTCTCCCCACGATAGGAATCCGGAGCGCCGATGGTGCAGGCTTCAAGGATCTTCGGATGCTCGAAGAGGATCTCATCAATCTCCTTGGGATAAATGTTGAACCCGCCGGCAATGATCACATCCTTTTTCCGGTCAACGATGGATAGATACCCTTCTTCATCCATGACACCGATATCTCCCGTGTAGAGCCAGCCATCCTTCAGGACTATCGCTGTTTCTTCCGGTTTCTTGTAATATCCCTTCATGACCTGGGGTCCCTTGAAGGCGATTTCCCCGGCCTCACCGAGACCTACTTCCTTTGTTCCCGTATCCACATCGACAAGCTTCATGTCGGTGTTGCAAACCGGTACACCGACGGTGCCCGGCTTGATTTTTCCACGCCATGGCGTTGCAGTTGTTACAGGAGTCGTCTCCGTCAGGCCATACACTTCCAGGAGCGTTGATCCGGTCAGATCCTTCAGCTTCTGGATGATTTCCACGGGCATGGGAGCGGCACCGGAAACAAATCCCTTGATAAAGGACAAATCCATTTCCCTGAACTTGTCGAGGGCCAGCATTCCTATATAAATCGTAGGAACTGCACCGATATAGTGCGGACGAAAATCATGGATCATGTCGGCAACTGCAGCCGGATCCGGTTTGGCAATCAGCACATCGGTAATGCCCATCCATACGCAGAGGTTCTTGACGAGATATCCGGCGGAATGGAAGAAAGGAAAGATAAATATAATTCTTTCTCCCGGCGTGACATCGTGCAGACCGGCGCCAAACTGCTGGACGTTGGAACAGAGGTTGGAATGGGTGAGCATGACGCCCTTGCTGACACCCGTTGTACCGCCTGTGTAGATCAATGTACCAAGCTCATCCCAGACCGCCTTGCTGGGCACAGGGTCATCACTGTACTTTCCGATGAGATCCATGAAATCAAAGATTCCATCCTGGGGTTCGATTTTTCGGAACATCTCCTTCTTGACGAATGGGAACAACTGCTTTTTGGGAAACGGCAGAAAATCGCTGATGTGGGTAAAGATCATTGCCCGAAGGCCTGTCTTGGCCTTCAGGTTCACCATCCTGGGGTACAGGAGGTCCAGGGCGATGGCGATGCTGGAATCCGAATCGTTGAGCTGATACTCGAGCTCCCGCTCCGTATAGAGGGGATTCAGGGGTGCAGTGACAGCGCCGATCCTGTGGATGGCATAGTCGGCAATGAATGTCTGCGGCAGGTTGGGCAGCAGCAATGCCACCTTGTCGCCCTTCTTTACACCAAGATCCATCAGGGCGCGGGCAAACCGGTTCACAAGCCGATCCAGTTCGGAGAAGGAAATTTTCTTTCCCATGAATATAAGGCCCGTGATCTTCCCGAACTTCCCGGCGGTGCGGGTCAGCACTTCCGTCATGGGGATCTTTTCAATGGTGATCTCGTGCGGCACCTTGGGATGGTACGACTTGAACCAGATTCTTTCCTCCGCCATAATGTCCTCCTCCTTATCCTATATTAAAGTTAAATGATTATCGCGAATGCCCCTGCACCTTACTATGTCACTCTGAACGATACCCTACTTTGTCACCCTGAATATATTTCAGGGTCTATGTTTTTTACAAACCCAAAGACCTACTGATAATCAGCAGCATGATCTCTGATGTCCCGGCAAAAATTGTATGGACCCTCGCATCGCGGAATATGCGCGCGATGGGATATTCCTCCATATATCCATAGCCGCCATGAAACTGGACGCATTGGCCTACCACACGATTGAGCATCTCGGCAATCCAGTACTTGGCCATGGACGCCTTTTTGACGATCTCCCTGCCTTCCACGTGGTCCACGATCAGGCTGTCCAGGAAAGCACGACCGATTTCAACCTCCGTGGCGATCTTGGCCATCTCGAAGGAGATATATTGAAACCGCCCGATGGGGCGTCCAAACGCTTCGCGGCTTTTCACATATTCCAGGGTCAGCCTAAGGGCTTCCTCTGCCGTCGACTGGGAAGCGATGGCGCACATCAGTCGCTCCTGCTGAAGCTTCTCCATGAGATAATAAAAGCCGCTTCCCTCCTGTCCCAGAAGATTGGCTGCGGGGACTCGGCAGTCCACAAAGGCCATTTCAG
>JBEKJA010000144.1:0-6633 GCA_050011475.1 Syntrophales bacterium | reverse complement strand
TGAAAGCGGGCGCATTTGATTATATTCATAAGCCAATCAACGTGGATGAGCTGGATATCGCAATCTTAAAGGCCGTCAAAACAAATGAAATGGAACATAAGATTGGCGGTCTCCTTATGGAACCTTCCCGGCAGTTCAAAGTGGGGGACATCATAGGGAGCGGCAAGGAGATGCGGGAGATCTTCAAGACGATCGGCGTTGTGTCGCAGAGCCATACAACCGTCCTGATCGAGGGGGAAAGCGGCACAGGGAAAGAGCTGATCGCAAAGGTAATTCACAACAACACCTCTCCGGACGAACCTTATATAGCCGTCAACTGCTCGGCTATAGTAGAGACACTCCTTGAGTCAGAACTATTTGGCCATGAGAAAGGCTCTTTCACCGGTGCATTTGCAAGAAAACTGGGCAAATTCGAATTAGCCAGATATGGAACCATATTCCTTGATGAGATCAGTGAGATGTCCATAAACCTTCAGGCCAAGCTGCTAAGGATTCTGCAGGAACTGGAATTCGAACGGGTGGGAGGCAAGGATAAGGTCCGTGTTAATGCAAGAATCATCACAGCGACCAATAAGGACCTCAAGATACTGGTCCGAGAGGGCAAATTCAGGGAAGACCTCTTTTACCGGCTTAACATCGTCGCTATTCACATCCCGCCGCTGCGTGAAAGGCGGGAGGATATCAAACCTCTGGTGGATTATCTTCTGGCAAAGATAGGGTTGGAACTTCATAAGCGCATCCTTGGAGTTTCGGATGAAATGATGGATATTTTCATGAGATACAATTGGCCGGGTAATATCCGTGAATTGGAAAATCTTCTTGTCCGCGCATCTGTCGTAACGAAAGGCCAGATCCTGGGGCGAAGCGATTTTCCCGAATTATCCTTTGAGGAAGAAGAAGTCAGAGAGGGATTCAATGGCCGGGAGAATAAAGAGCTTTTTAAAGCCCGGGGAGGCAAGCTTTTGACCCTTGATGAAGTGGAAGAGTGTTACATCAGGAAAATTCTTCGGGAGTACGGTGACAAGACTAAAGGGGACCTCTGTGAAATTCTTGGAATATCTAGGCCTACATTTGAGCGTAAGCTGGAAAAATATAACATTACGTTCGAGAAGGAATAGCAGCCCATCATGAAGCGGATTCCCGCGGAGTTTATAAGGGCAGCTATAGAACCCGTTCACTATCCTCCGGCCGGGCTTCCGGAGGTGGTATTCGTGGGTCGCTCTAATGTTGGAAAATCTTCCCTCATCAATGCGTTGCTCGGTAGCGGGAAATTGGCGAAAACCAGCCGCCACCCTGGCCGAACCCAGCAGCTCATTTTCTTCCGGGTGGATGACCGCTTTATTTTCGTGGATTTGCCCGGTTACGGTTTTGCTCGTGTGTCAGCATCTATGCGCCGGCAATGGAAGGACATGGTCGAGGCTTACCTTACCGATCGGCCCACGCTCGGTTTCGTTATCCTAGTCCTGGACATCCGCAGAGACTTTTCCACGGATGATCATTTGCTGGTCGAATGGTTGTCAAGTCGGGATATTCCAATTCTACCGGTGGCAACAAAAATTGATAAACTATCGAAGCGCGAATTATCGGTCCGTGCCGGAGCCGTAAGAAAGCAAATCGGTCTTCCCGGTGAAGCGTCTCTCCTATTATTTTCATCGGAAACAGGAGAAGGGAGAGAGACGCTCTGGAAGGAAGTTCAGCGACTTGAAAATGTTTTCCATAATGATTCAGGATATATATAGCAAAAAACTTGACAGTGTATGAGTTTCATGATAGTCGCTGCGCCGGTCAGTGAAAGGCAGTTGTAATGCCGTTAATGATGAATATATTATCCTTCCTTAGAACAAATCGTGAAAACATAATCCGAGGTGTCTGCACGTGGTGAAAGATAGCGAAAAAATTGGTGCCGTTATGGTTGTCGGGTCCGGTATAGCCGGTATTCAGGCATCTTTGGACCTGGCTAATTCAGGAATGAAGGTTTATCTGGTTGAAAACGGGATCAGCATCGGCGGGGTAATGGCCCAGTTGGACAAGACATTCCCCACCAATGACTGTTCGGCCTGTATTCTTTCTCCGAAACTCGTCGAGGTGGGTCGACATCCCAATGTTGAAATTCTGACAAGACGGACGGTTCAGGCTGTCGATGGAGAGCCCGGCCGTTTCACAGTCAAAATGTTGAAAGCCCCCCGGTTCATAGATCTTTCGAAATGTACCGGCTGTGGAGACTGTGCAAATGTCTGTCCGGTCAGTGTCCCATCCAGTTTTAATGAAGGCCTCAGTGAAAGGAAAGCGACCTACCGGCATTTTCCCCAGGCGATTCCATCAGGTTTTGCGATCGACAAGCGCGGAACCTCGCCCTGCAAAGCGGCCTGTCCCACTCATATCAGCGTGCAGGGATACGTGGCGCTCATTGCAGCGGGCAAATACAAGGAAGCGCTGAAGCTCATTAAAAAGGACAATCCTTTCCCCATTGTTTGCGGGCGCGTCTGCAACCATCCCTGCGAGGAAGCATGCAAGCGGGGGGATGTGGATGAACCGATCGATATCATGCACCTCAAGCGCTTCGTTGCGGATCTCGACTTAAGCGACGAGACACGCTTTATCCCGGAAATCAAGGAAAAGAAGAATAAGAAAGTAGCGGTCGTGGGCGCCGGTCCGGCCGGTCTCACTGCGGCATACTATCTGGCGATCGAAGGGTACGAGGTGGAAGTATTCGAGGCGCTGCCGGTTGCTGGAGGATGGCTTGCCGTAGGTATCCCAGAATATAGGCTTCCGAAGGATGTTCTCCGCGCTGAAATCAAGGTGATTGAGGACCTTGGAGTAAAAATCCGTCTGAATACCAGCGTCGGCAAAGATATCCCCTTTGAGAGGCTGCAGAAGGATTACGATGCCGTCTTTATCGGCTGCGGGACCGTGCTGAGCAGCAAACTGAATGTTCCGGGCGAAGATCTTCAGGGTGTGATCCATGGTGTGGATTATCTCAAAAGGGTCAACCTCGGAGAGAAGGTCTTTCTTGGCAGCAGGATCGCCGTTATCGGTGGAGGCAATGTGGCCATGGATGCGGTTCGCACGGCCGTACGCACCGGCTCCAAGGATGTGTTCATCCTTTACCGGCGCTCCAGGGCCGAAATGCCGGCAGCTCCGGAGGAAATCGAAGAGGCAATCGAGGAAGGGATCAAAATGGAATTCCTCGTTGCTCCTGTCAGGATTTTGGGTAAGGATGGGAAAGTTACCGGAGTGGAATGCATACGTATGGAACTGGGCGAGCCCGATGCAAGCGGGCGACGCCGGCCTATTCCGGTCAAGGGCTCCGAGTTTGTCGTTGAATGCGACTCCATCGTTCCGGCTATCGGTCAGGCAGCCGACCTGAACTTCATTCCGAAGAATGGCGGGATTGCCGTCAATAAATGGAATACGTTTGATGTCGATCCGGTAACGTTTGCCTCGAATATATCCGGCCTTTTTGCAGGCGGCGATGCCGTCACCGGACCGGCGACAGTTGTTAAAGCCGTCAATGCAGGTAAGGAAGCAGCGATCTCCATCGACCGCTATCTTAGAGGTGAAGATGTCAGGGAGGGCCGGGAGCATGACTGGACCAAGGGTCTTGCCGATCCTGGAGATATACGGGACGTAGCGAAAAAAGAGCGGCTCCGCATGTCCCACCTCGATCCTGCAGGCCGAAGATCCAGCTTCAAGGAAGTCGTCAATCCCATTATAGAAGCGCAGGCCGTTGCAGAAGCTCAACGCTGCCTGTCCTGCGGCATATGTTCGGAATGTTATCAATGCGTCGATGCCTGTATTGCGAAAGCCATCATCCACGACGACACATTCGAAGAAGAGACCATTGAAGTCGGCGCCATCATCGCTTCGGCGGGATTTGAGACCTTCGATCCACTGATTAGGGGTGAATATGGGTTCGGCGTTTATCCGAATGTCGTGACAAGCATCCAGTTTGAGCGGATCCTCTCCGCGTCCGGCCCGTATTTTGGCCATGTCCAGAGAATTTCGGACGGCAAAGAGCCGCGCAAGGTTGCCTTCATTCAATGTGTCGGCTCCCGTGATACATCTTGTGACAACAGTTGGTGCTCTTCGGTCTGCTGCATGTATGCAACGAAGGAGGCCATCATCGGCAAGGAGCATGCAAAGAACCTTGAACCGACCATCTTCTTCATGGATATCCGCGCTCACGGCAAGGATTTCGACCGGTTCGTGAACAGGGCTAAGGGCGAATACGGCATTCGCTATATCCGCTCCATGCCTTCCAGCATCAAGGAGCTTCAGCAGAGCAATAACCTGCTATTAAAATATGTCCAGGAGGACGGGAGCCTGGTGGAGGAAGAGTTTGACATGGTTGTCCTCTCCGTTGGACTCACGCCGCCAAAGGATGCAAAAGAGTTATCGAAAGCTTTGGGGATTGAGCTGGAAGAACACGGCTTCTGCAGGACCACCCTGGAAAATCCCGTCCAGACAACCCGTGAGGGAGTTTTCGTCTGCGGAGCTTTCGGCGGTCCGAAGGACATCCCGGAAACGGTTATGGAGGCAAGCAGCGCGGCAGCCTGTGCGGAAGGCCTCCTTTCAACACAGCGCAACACGCTGACAGTGGAGGTTGACGTTCCCCTTGAGACGGACATTCGGGGAATTGGTCCGAGGATCGGCGTTTTCGTCTGCCACTGCGGCATCAACATAGGCGGCGTCGTTGATGTGCCTGCTGTCGTAGAGTATGCCAGGAACCTGCCCAATGTCGTATATACCACGGACAACCTATTCACCTGCTCTCAGGATACGGCAGTAAAGATGGGCGAGGTCATCAAGGAGCAGAACCTGACGCGTGTCGTCGTGGCTTCATGCTCTCCCCGCACCCATGAGCCCCTGTTCCAGGAAAACTGCGAGAAGGCGGGCCTTAACCGGTATCTGTTTGAGATGGCCAATATCCGGGATCAAAATTCCTGGGTCCATATGCATGAACCCGAGGCGGCAACGGAGAAGGCGAAAGACCTCGTACGGATGGCTGTTGCAAAAGCGGAGTTTCTGAAACCGCTCAAACCGGGGCAATTGGGCGTCAATCACAATGTCCTTATCATCGGTGGCGGTCTTGCCGGAATCACTGCAGCCCTTTCTTTTGCCGATCAGGGATATGAATCCTATATTGTGGAGAAAGAAGCGGCCTTGGGCGGCAATTACCGGAAGATCCATTACACCCTTGAAGGGCTGGATGTGAAGCAGCACCTGGCGAGCCTGATCGACCAGGTAAAGAAATCCGATCTGATCCATATCTTCACCGGTGCCGATATTAAGAAAATTGAAGGTTTTATCGGTAATTACAAAACCACTGTCACGACAAAAGACGGGGACGAATCGTTTGAACACGGCGTGGTTATTGTTGCGACCGGTGCATACGAGAACGATACGAAAGAATATTTGCGCGGCCAGTCTCCGCGGGTTGTGACCCAGCGGGAGTTGGAGGATTTGATCGCAAAGAAGGATACAAGAGCGGCGGCAGCGAAAAGTGTCGTCATGATCCAGTGTGTCGGTTCCCGCAATGCGGAACGGCCATACTGCAGCCGCTACTGCTGCTCCGAGGCGGTCAAGAATGCCCTGAAGCTCAAGGAGATGGATCCGGAAAAAGATGTAACGGTCGTTTATCGGGATATCCGGACTTACGGCCTGAAGGAAGATTATTACAAGAAGGCCCGTGAACTGAACGTAAAGTTTGTCCGTTATGATGAAGACCGTAAACCCGAAGTTCGGGATGACGGCTCCCAGATCGTACTGAAAGTTTTCGATCCGATATTGAATGAATCGGTGGATCTGCGTGCAGACCTGCTTGCCCTCAGCGTGGGAGTGCTTCCTAATCCGGCCAATGAGGATATTGGCAGGATGCTCAAGGTTCCGACCAACCAGGATGGCTTCTTCCTCGAAGCTCATGTGAAGCTCCGTCCTGTCGACTTCGCGACTGACGGTGTTTTCATGTGCGGCATGTCCCATTCACCAAAGCTCAGCGAGGAAACGATTGTCCAAGCCAATGCTGCGGTATCTAGGGCTTGCACGATCCTTACAAAAGACTTCATTGAAGCCGAAGGCAAAACGGCGTATGTCAATAAAACCCGCTGTTCCGCCTGCGGGCTGTGCGAAGCCAACTGTCCGTTCGGCGCTATTACCGTTGATTTCAATGAAGGCTGTGCGGTTGTAAACACCGTGCTGTGTAAAGGATGCGGTGTATGTACGGCATCATGCCGTATGAACGCCGTTGACCTGAACGGTTTCACCAATGAGGAAGTTCTTATACAGATCGCCGCTTTCGCGGAATAAGGCGGGTCTAATTTAAAAAAGGCTGATGCCACCGGAGATGATATTGTGGAACATCAAACGAAAGAAGGTTGGGAACCCAAAATTGTAGCCATCGTCTGCAACTGGTGTACTTACGCCGGTGCGGATCTTGCCGGGATCAGCAGAATTCAATATCCCCCGAACGTGCGTATTATCAGGGTACCCTGCACCGGAAGGATCAATCCATTCTATATTGTCAAAGCGCTGCAGGAAGGAGCCGATGGCGTGCTTGTTTCCGGGTGCCATCCAGGGGAGTGTCATTACATTACCGGGAACCTGCATGCCCGGCGGAAATTTGCCATGCTGAAG
>JBEKJA010000143.1:0-6677 GCA_050011475.1 Syntrophales bacterium | reverse complement strand
ATGACCATGTTTGAAGGTCTATTTCAGCCGATGCATTTGCTTGTGATATTGGTGATCGTTCTAATTATTTTCGGACCAGGTAAACTGCCCGAACTGGGAAAATCTCTCGGAAAGGCTATAAAAGATTTTAAAAAAGCCATGTCGGAGCCCGAGCAGAAACCTGGAGAATCTTCAGAATCAAAAAAAATCGAAGATAAGAAAGAATGAGCGGATGCCATTCAGTATCGATGTAAAGCAATGTTTTTCAGGTATAGGATGTTCCAACAGCTATGGATGATCATTTAAGCCGCTGATATATGCTTTCATACGTCCTGCAAGCGATTATCTATGGCTTTGCCGCTGCTGTGCAGCCCGGACCGTTTCAAGCATACATTATATCACAGACTTTGACCAATGGTGCACGACATACATTGCCATCCGCCCTTGCTCCCCTTTTCAGCGATGGACCGATCATCGTACTGGTATTGCTCATTCTGAGTAAGGTGCCTGCCTCAATTCTGCTTTTTCTGCGCATCATTGGTGGGCTGTATATATTGTATTTATCCGCAGGTGCCTTCAGGGCATGCAGGGCCATCGATTCATATGGAGCCTCATCCGTACAATCAACCGGCCGAGGTTTATTGAAAGCTGTTTTTGTGAACATATTGAATCCCAGCGCATATCTGTATTGGAGTCTAGTGACAGGCCCGATACTGTTGATGGGTTGGCGGGAGGCACATATCGTCGGCGTGGGTTTCCTTATAGGATTTTATATCGCAGCCATTGCGACTCTGATTGGGGTTATATTGCTGTTTGCTGCTTCGAACCGTCTCGGACCAGCAGTAAACCGGGCACTGAGAGGAGTATCCGCTGCCGCGCTGGTGTGTTTTGGTGTTTACCAGATATCGCTGGGTGCAGTGGAATATTTTAAAATGCTTTATTGAGGGCGCATTACAATCTGTGAGGGAATTATGAACCTGCTGAAAAAAATCCTTGCTATAGCGGTTCTCCTGATAGTTCTTTTCACACTGGCGGGCTACTTTATAGTACCGCCTGTCCTGAAATTCGTCCTGGTAAAAAAGCTTTCAGAGAATCTCCACAGAGATGTTGCCATTGGAGGCATCAAATTCAATCCGTTCACTCTTGGCCTATCAATCAAGGATTTTTCCATTAAAGATCGCAACGGCACCGAACCGTTCGTTTCATTTCAGGAACTTTTTGTAAATCTCGAATCCATGTCCATAGTGAAGAAAGCCGTTATTCTTCAGGAAGTGAAACTGGTTCAGTCTTATTTTCGAATTGTCCGCAACAAAGACCTGACATACAATTTCTCAGATATCCTGAAGGCAAATAAACCGGAAGAGGGTAACAAGGAAGGTGCTCCACTCCAGTTTTCCGTTAACAACATAAGGATCATCAATGGCAAGGTAGATTTTTTAGATGGTCCCAAGGAGACGCAGCATACCGCCAGGGATATCAATATTGGGATTCCGTTCATCTCCAATATGGCATATTCAATCGACACCTTCGTAAATCCGTCGCTGTCGACCAATATCAACGGCACCTCCTACGTTCTGCAAGGCCGAACAAAACCTTTTACCACCAACCGCGAAACGGAAGTTGAAGTCAATATTAAAGATCTGAATATTCCATATTACCTCTCTTATGTTCCCATGAAGATGAACTTCAGACTTCCTTCCGCTTATCTTAACATACATGCCAAGCTCTCTTTCCGTCAGGAAAAGAAGGGTCCGCCAGCTCTCATTTTAACCGGCAATACGACATTGAAGGACGTGGTTGCGAACGATTTGCAAAATAAGGCTATCTTTAAATTCCAGCTTATGAGCGTTGACATGGCCTCCGTGAAACCGTTTGCAGGGGAGATCCATCTCTCCAGGCTATTCGTAAATGCGCCTGAGGTGACCGTTTGTAGAAACGATAGAGGTGAGATCAACCTCCTCGGCCTCGTTCCGGCGCAGGGCGATAATCAGAACAAATCGGCTAAGCCACAGGAGCAAATGCAGCAGGGAAACAAAACAATAGTGGATATCGATGAGATACTTCTGGATAAAGGGCAGTTCATATTTCATGATAATAGGCCGTCAGAACCATTACACCTGACTTTGAGCGACATCAGCCTGAGGGCGGAACATATTTCGACGGCGGCTGGAAAAGAAGGAAGGGCTTCCCTGTCGCTGTCACTGCCGAGGAAAGGGACCATTGCCCTTGATGGGCCTGTGCAGATTACACCGGTATCTGCAAAACTGGCGTTGCATGTAAAGGATCTCTACATCCCCGTTTTTCAGCCATATGTTGGTGATGTAGTCAATATGCAGATCACGGGAGGCAGGGTCACAGCCAATGGAAATCTTTCAGTCGGCTTATCGGAGAAAGGCCTTAAAACGCGCTATACTGGAAAAATTCTTCTGTCCCGCTTTGCCTCCATCGATAGTGTCCAGGCCAGCGACCTGATAAAATGGGGCAGCCTTTACCTTAATGGTGTAGATGCCGGTTTTGCACCGCTTTCACTGCGTATCGGGGGGGTAGCTCTAAGTGATTTTTACACCCGTGTGCAGATTAATCCTGATGGTACACTGAACCTGCAGAACCTTGCTGCATCCAAGGTTGGTAAAGAGACTGCGGAAAAGCGACAGGTGGTTCAGGATAAAAAAACAGAGTCTCAAGGGTCTTCACAGACAAAAAAATCCGAGAGCAATATCAGGATAGGGGCGGTTACGCTTCAGGGTGGAGAGGTCGACTTCATAGACAGGTTCATCAAACCAAACTTTACCGGCAAGCTTGTGGAAGTAGGGGGTAGGATATCCAGTCTGTCATCGAAAGCCGACACCAGAGCGGATGTCGAGTTGAGGGGAAAGCTTGATGGATATGCACCCCTGGAAATTACCGGGAAAATCAATCCCCTGCAAAAGGATCTCTTTGTGGATCTGAAGGCGGCGTTTAAGGATATGGATCTCAGTCCCGTAACACCATACTCGGGAAAGTATATCGGCTATACTATCCAAAAAGGGAAACTCTCATTTGACCTTAAATATCTTATCGCGCAGAGAAAGCTGGATTCACAGAATAATGTTTTTATCGATCAGCTCACTCTGGGAGAAAAAGTGGAAAGCCCTCAAGCGACAAAACTCCCCGTATCCCTTGCGATTGCTTTGCTGAAAGACCGGAATGGGCGGATCAAACTGGATATGCCCGTTTCCGGAACGCTGGATGATCCGAAATTCAGTGTTTGGAAAATCATCATTCAGGTGCTCATGAATATTCTGACGAAGGCCGCCACGGCGCCCTTCGCATTGCTGGGGTCCCTGGTCAGCGGTGGAGAGGAGCTCAGTTATGTAGAGTTTGATCCTGGCAATGCCATGATTTCATAGGTCAATGTCAAGAAGCTTCAGACTCTTGAGAAAGCATTGAGTGAAAGATCTGCCCTGAGACTTGATATAGAAGGATATGTGGATCCCGGAAAGGATAGGGAAGGTTTGAAAGACACAATTTTTCAGAGAAAACTCAAGGTTCAAAAACTTAACGAAGAGCTGCGCAAGGGACAGGCGGCAGCTTCTGTGGATGATATAAAGATCGATACAAAAGATTATGAGAAGTATTTAAGAATGGCTTATAATACGGAGAAATTTCCAAAGCCTAGGAATGTTGTGGGATTGACAAAGACCTTACCGGTTCCTGAGATGGAAAAGCTTATGATGACTCATATTGAGGTGAAAGACGACGACCTTGGAATTCTTGCATCGCAAAGGGCTTTGAATGTCCGTGACATCCTCTTGAAGTCCGGAAAGGTCACTCCCGACAGGATTTTTGTCATAGAGACGAAGGCCATGTCACCGCCTGAAAAAGAAAAATTGAGAAACAGCCGCGTTGATTTCAGATTGAAATAATCTGGTACGGTTTATGCACAATTAAAGAAACTGCGGGAATTTATTTTTAGAATGATGTAAAAAACTACGATATATGGTGTGAAAGGGGAAGTGCCATGAGTGGAATCAAAACCCTGGTTACTGTGATGATTATTTGTTTGGTGACGGTGCCTGCGGTGATGGTGGCTGATCTTTACACATGAACCGATGAAAAATGTGTTGTTCATATTACGGACCAGCCTCCTTAGAAAGCCAGGAAGATTATCGATAAATACACTTATGAGAAGGAATCCACAGAAGCCATGGAGAGATATGAGCAGGAAAAGAAAGCAAAATCAGATCTGGAGCAGCGCCAGGCAGGTGAAGTCACCGCTGCCGCTTCCAGGGAAAAGATGAAACAGGGAGAACAGGCGGAAAAACAAAAGGCGGAGACGCTTCAGAAAGCGAAAGAAAAATGCGAATCCATGAGAACCAATGAAGTCCTCTATAACAACCCGGTTAACAATATGAGCCTGAAGAGGGGCGCCGCAATTATTACAGACAGCAGCTCAGGGAGATTGATGCGGCCTGCTAGGAATATGAGAATCTAAAAGCGCAAAACTAACATATAAAAGGAGAATACCATGAAGTATCCAGACATCACATTTGAACCGTTCTTTGCATGGGTCAACCGGCCAAGGATCATGTATTCGCCAGGCCTTAGGTCCGAGGTGGGCTATGAAATGAGCCAGCTTGGTGGCACGAAGGTTGTCATTTTCACTGATAAGGGATTGGTAAAAGCCGGGGTTATGGATATGGTGGCCGATGCTGTCAAGTCATCCGAACTGGAGCTGGCTGGCGTATTCGATAAGATTGTCCAGGATGCCAGAATTGACTTGATTAATGAAGGCGCCGCCTTTTATCGAAAATGCGGGGCCGATTGTTTGATCGCAGTTGGAGGTGGCAGTGTAATGGATACGGCAAAAGCCGTTAATATCATGGTGGGTGAGAAACATGATGATTTTACCCCCCTGGCCGCGCAGGCCGGCCTTTATGAAACCGCTATCAAACTTCCGCCCCATATCGCTTTCCCGACGACTGCCGGGACGGGTTGTGAGGTAACCAATGCCATCGTGGTCCTGGATGTAGCAGCGAAGGCCAAATTGTCATGCGCCCATCCTTTCTGTAATGCGGATATAGCAATGCTGGATCCTGAACTGACCGTAAAGCTTCCGGCAAAGATCACGGCCTTTACCGGGATGGACGCATTGACCCATGCCATTGAAGGGGTTACGGCAACAACTGCCGAACCCATAGCAGACGCTCTTGGTTTTCATGCCATTCGCCTCATTTCAAAATATCTGCCGCTTGCGGTTAAAGACCCGGAAGACATCAATGCACGAGGCCATATGCTGATTGCAAGCACCATCGCCGGGATGTGTTTTGTCAATTCCATGACCGGAGCGGTCCATGCTCTGTCGCATGCTCTTGGAGGTATCTACGGGATTCCCCACGGCCTTGCCAACGCGATCATGCTGCCCCATGTCATGGCCTTCAACGTGGAGGAGCAGCCTGAACGGTTCATGATGGTTGCCGATGCCATGGGGATCGAGGTTGGAGGGATGGAACCCCGTGAGGCGGCAAAAGCGGCTGTTAAGGCCGTTAGGGATATGCAGAAGCAAGTGGGCTTGACGGACACCCTTAAAAAACTTGGCGTGCCCTCGGATCGAGAGGCTCTTAAACCACTGGTGGAACTTGCCGCAGGCGACTCACAGATTACCTACAATCCTCATTACGTGGAGGAAGAAGACATCTACAATCTTTATTTGAGTGCAATGTAGACCATATAAAAAAAGGTTGCAAAAACCCGAAAAAAAATAGATAACCCGTCCGCATTTACGGACTGGTTATAAAGAAGGCATATGGTGGGTGTAGCTCAAATGGTCAGAGTGCCGGGTTGTGGCCCCGGAGGCTGAGGGTTCAAGTCCCTTCACTCACCCCATGCATTCAATTTTGAACTAATAATTTAAGCATATCTTGTCCTGATAATCTCATTCGATCGTGGGGTCCTGTTCTACTCCATTAATCTTCCGGGCATAATAAGGAAACCCCTCGGTTTTATCTGCTACGGATTTGTAAATCTTTTCAAAGGTTAAAGTGTTATCTTTGTCCGGGATAGCCATCTTGTCATGGATCGCTTTAAGAAAATAATAGGTAAACATTCCATACTTTTTCTCGCTATACCATAAAGATACCTATTTGCCAGCTGAGCTTGATAACACAAGCCCATTTTTTATATTTATAGTCAGTTTGTCCACATTTAATACCAATGGCGATATATTCTCTAATACGGTGACTCCTGAAAAACAAGTGTCAAGAACAACCGTAATTGATCCGGCAGGATACATGGATAAATTTTGATAAAATACATTTACAGGATATCCGCTGAGCTCGATGTATTGAGGATCAGCTTCTATAGGAGCAAAATAGCCTTTCGTATCCTTTAGTCCCGGAGCTTCATGGACGGTATAGTATATGAATGCATCTGATTTGCCGCTTTTTATGGCGTTAAAAAGCTTTCCTTTATAATTTTGTTCATTACCAGACAATAGCTCAAAATCAGGCTTCTACACGGACATTAATTTGCTCTTGACAAGCATGCAGAGTGTCAGTATAGGGTCATCCATCTTTTAATATAACTTTTGTTGGATACGAAAGCGCCCGTAGCTCAGTTGGATAGAGTCGCAGACTTCGAATCTGTTGGTCGCACGTTCGAGTCGTGCCGGGCGCGCCAGATAAGGATTCATAAGATATGGGCTGCTAGCTCAGTTGGTA
>JBEKJA010000142.1:0-6684 GCA_050011475.1 Syntrophales bacterium | reverse complement strand
AGGTGTACCGGGGGAAAGGACCGTGGAGAAAGCCGGGACATATCCCCGGTGCAATCAATATCCCGTGGCCGTCCTTTATGGATACCCGCAACAGATCCCTGCTCAAACCGCATGAGGAGATATTGCGTATCATTGAAAAAATAGGGATCGGGCGGGATAATATGGTAATATGGTACTGCGGTACAGGCCGTGAGGCCATCAATCCATTCATATTGTTCAAGTGGTATTTTGATTACCCTGACGTAAAGATATATGAAGGGTCATTCACAGAATGGACGGCTTATCCCGGAAATCCGACGGTTACAGGACCGGACCCCAGGTAGTATCCGTACGGAGTCTCCGAATGAGACACTATTGAGTTTTCAACGGGTATTTTTTTAACGACATGCTTACCAGCTTATTTGAACCACATACGATCGCCATACTCAATCCGCCGGAAACGGAAGACTTGTCCTGCCGGAATATCCTCGGCAACCTGGCGTCTCCATCGGACAGAAAAGTTTTCGCCATCGGCGTTCGGAAAAAAACGGCCTGCGGACTTCCCCGCTACGCGAGTCTTTCAGATGTTCCGGAGCCTGTAGAATTGGCCATTGTCAGCAAGCCTTCCGACAACCTGCCCGGCATCGTCGAAGATTGCGGAAAAAAAGGTGTCAAGTCGGTTTTGATTATGTACACCTCGCTTCGTGCATTCAATCAACGCCAGGACATTCATAAAAATCAGATCCTTGAAATCAGAAAACAATATGGATTTCGCATCCTCGGGCCGGACAGTATTGGATTTATCCGTCCACACACCGGGCTCAATGCGACGTCTCTGGCGGAGGTGCCGGAGAAAGGCGAGATCGCCCTCATTACGCAGGGAGGATCTTTCGGCAAAACCATCTTCAACTGGGGAATCAGTTCGCATGTCGGATTCAGTATGTTTGCCTCCCTGGGAGCGGCATGGGACATTGGTCTGGGTGACCTCATCGATTTTCTGGGCAATGACCCCTTTACGAAAAGTATCATGATTTACATGGAAGACCAGATTGGCGATGTAAAAAAATTCATGAGTGCGGCCCGCGGTTTTTCCCGAAGCAAACCCATTGTTTTCCTGAAACCGCCCGTATTGGATGAAGGCGTTCCAACGGCGCTGTCTCACGCGGGCTTCCTGGCGGGAACGGAAGATGTCTTTGATGCCGTCTTAAGAAGAGCGGGTGTTGTGAGGGTCAAAGAGGCAAAAGACCTTTTTAATGCCGGAAGCGTTCTTTATGCAAAACAGCTTCCCAAAGGAAACCGCCTCGCGATTATTACCAATGCTTCTGGCGCAGGGAATATGGCAACCAATCGTCTCTTGCGGTCAGGAGGTCAGCTCACCAAACTATCTGCCGATACGGTCGAAGCCATCGAGGGTGTCCTGCAATGCGGACATTGTGCGGGGAACCCCATTGATGTGTCAAGGGATGCGGATGAAAACCGATATGCAGAGATCATCAGGCTCTGCATCGAAGATCCAGGAGTCGATGGTATACTGGTCATCTATACGTCTCAGGACGGTGCCTTGTCCGATAGCCTTGCTACAGCAATCCTTCCACTGATCAAGGGTGCAGGCAAGCCGGTTCTCACAACCTGGATCGGGGGCAAGGATGTACGAAACGGCCGGGACACCCTGAACCAGAACGGTGTGCCGTCTTATGACACACCCGAGGAAGCGGTGCGGACGTATCTCTACATGTATAATCACGAGCGCAATTTACAGATATTATACGAGACGCCCTCAGAACTTCCTGTTGATGAAGCACCGCCGAAAAACAATCTCAAGGCCCTCATCAAGGCGAGTTGCCGCAACGCCGTTCCAATTCTCACGGAAGACGAAGCGAGGAAGTTCCTTGTCAGTTATGGGATTCCAACCATCAAGACCGCCACGGCGAAGAGTATCGAATCTGCGATTTTCCATGCTGAAGAGATTGGATATCCTGTCGTTTTAAAAATCATCTCGCCACAGATTATATTCCGTCCGGATGTAGGCGGCATCGTCACAGGCATCAAGTCGGTCGAGGCATTGAGAGGAGCCTATAATGACATCCTTGAGAGGGCGCACAAATTCGCTCCGGACGCCGTGATTCGCGGAGTTACGGTTCAGAAAATGATCGAGGTGGTCGACTATGAGCTTATCCTTGGCGCACGGAAGGACAGGAATTTCGGCTCTGTCATTCTTTTCGGGATGGGTGGTGTCGGTGTTCGCATTTTTCAGGACTTTTCCATCGGGCTTCCCCCGCTGAACCAGAGCCTCGCCCGCAGGCTTATAGAGGATACGAAGGTCTTCCGGATGCTTCAGGGATATCGCGGCAAGCCTCCGATGGAAATCCGTCAGCTTGAACAGATCATTGTAGGGTTTTCACATCTGATTGTTGATTTTCCGGAAATTCTCGAGATGGATATCAATCCAATCGCTGTCAGCAATGGCCAGGCATATGCCCTCGGCGCCAGGATCATCCCGGACAAGGATTGTTCAAGTTTTGCGGGGCCATATCCGCATCTGATCATTACGCCTTATCCAAGCCGCTATATCATGAACTGGCGAATGTCGGAAGGTTCCGACGTCCTGCTTCGGCCCATCAGACCTGAAGATGAACCGCTCGAACATGAAATGTTTACGACTTTGACGCAAGAATCCCTGAGAGGACGCTATTTTCAGGCTATTAAGAATATCACGCATATGATGCATGCCCGTTCCTGCAACATTGATTATGACCGGGAGATGACTATTGTGGCGGAGATCAAGGAAAATGGGAAACGGCGAATTGCAGGCATAGGGAGCTTTGTTATAGAGCCGGGCACCGACAAGTGCGAATTTGCCATTCTTGTTCATGACGACTTTCAGGGCAAAGGGCTTGCCTATAAGCTCATCGATATCCTGATAGGCATTGCCGGGGAGAGGGGACTAAAAGAATTTTACGGCTATATCGAACAGAGGAATCTCAGGATGATCAGGCTGTGTGAGAAACTGGGAATGGTTAAGAACTGGGCATCCGAAGGATTATACAGGGTAAGCCTGTCGCTGAATTAACCGCTAAAGCCTTCCATGATTCTGATTGCAAAACCATCCGTTTCAGATAGAATAGGGGAACTTATTATCGAAAAATTTTCTCAGATCGGTAAACATGGCCCTTACAGAAGCAAACCAGGACAGCCTGTGGTCCCGGGTACGCTACAAAATCATCGGGTCCCCCCGGGACCCCAATGAACCGTCTCTCTTTCACAAACTCAGCCTGATTCCGCTTCTGGCATGGATAGGTCTTGGTGCAGACGGCCTGTCTTCCTCCTCCTATGGTCCGGAAGAAGCGTTCAAGTCACTCGGTACTCATATCGATCTAGCTGTTTTCCTGGCCATTGCGACCGCCCTGACCGTTTTCATCATCTCTTATGCCTATTCCCGGATTATTGAGCATTTCCCTCATGGCGGCGGTGGTTATATCGTGGCCTCCCATACGATATCAAAAGAAGCAGGAGTGTTGTCAGGATGCGCCCTGCTGGTTGATTATGTGCTGACCATTACGGTTTCCCTTGCCTCTTGCGGAGATGCCCTTTTCAGCTTTCTTCCCGTCGAATTTCAGAAGCTCAAGGTATTTTTTGTCATTCTCCTCATCATATTTCTTATCATTATTAACCTGAGGGGTGTCAAAGAGTCTGTGACAATCCTGGCGCCGATCTTTATCATTTTTGTTGTCACGCATGTCCTTCTGCTCGGATATGGCTTCATTACCCATCTTGGAGAAGTGGGAACCGTTGCCAGGGAAATGCATGGGAACCTGTCCAGTGACCTGAGAAGTGTCGGTTTTTTTGCCATGCTGGCTATTTTCCTGCGCGCTTTCTCGCTGGGAGGCGGAACTTACACCGGTCTTGAAGCCGTCTCCAACGGCATGCAGATTATGCGGGAGCCGCCTGTGCAAACAGGCAAACGGACCATGTTGTATATGGCCGTATCCCTTGCTGTAACAGCTGGAGGATTGCTGGTATGCTACCTCTTGTTTCATGTAAAACCGGTTGAAGGGAGAACGCTTAATGCCATTCTAGCCGATGGCATTTTCGCGCAGTGGCCCAAAGGTCACTGGATCGCGTTCATCACGCTCCTGTCGGAGGGTGCGCTTCTTATTGTTGGTGCGCAGACGGGCTTCATCGATGGCCCTCGTGTCATGGCGAATATGGCCATTGACCAGTGGCTGCCCCGCCGGTTTTCCTCGCTGTCCGAACGCCTGACCATGCAGAATGGCGTTATCATGATGGGGGTTGCCTCACTGCTGCTTCTTTTTTATACCCGCGGGTCAGTGACCGCATTGGTGATCATGTACTCTATAAACGTCTTTCTCACCTTTTCCCTTTCGCAGTTCGGGATGATCCGTTTTTACTTGAAAAATAAAGAAACGGAGCCGGACTGGAAACAGCATATGTCTGTTCACTGCGTTGGGCTGATTGTCTGTGCAACCATCCTGACTGTCACGGTTTCGATGAAATTCGGCGAAGGGGGATGGGTGACCCTGCTCATCACCACTGCTCTCGTGCTGCTATGTTTTATGATCAAAGGGCACTATAAAAAAGTAGGCGCCGGAGTCCGTTCCTTCGATGAGATTCTTGCCAACGTGAAAAGCACGCAGCCCGTGAATACCGATCCGCCCGATCCGCGTCAACTGACGGCGGTCGTCCTGGTTGGTGGATACGGGGGATTCGGCGTGCATGCCATGGTAAATATCCTGACCCAGTTCCCGAAAGTGTTCCGGAATTTTATTTTTGTTTCTGTTGCCGAGCTCGACTCCGGAGCATTCAAGGGCATTAAGGAATTGGAAGCTCTGAAGAAGTCCACGGAAGACGGACTGAAAAAATACGTGGAAGTAGCCAGGAGCCTGGGGCTTGCCGCTGACTACAGAATCGGCCTGGGAGCCGACGTTGTGGAAATAGCGACACGATTGTGCGAGGTGACTGTCAAGGAATTTCCCAGATCCACGGTATTTGCGGGAAAGCTAGTTTTCAAAAAAGATCATTTCTTCCAGAAAATTCTTCATAATGAAACAGCAAATGCCATACAAAGAAGACTCCAATGGGATGGAATCATGATGATGATTCTGCCGATTCGTGTATCAATCTGATATAAAGTAAATCAACTATGCCAGGTGGTTATGAAGCTCATTTACATTACTGATATTCATGGAGCATTCGAACAGGTTCAGAGCCTGCTGTACGAAACAGTGGCGGATGTGTACATCATTGCCGGAGATCTTATTGATATTCCCTTTTATACAATGAATACGGCTATACAGTACCATGAACTGCAGACCTATTTCTATGGATTGCGGCGGAGAATGGAAAGAAAGAACTTATTCATTGAAGATTTTGTGGACGAGCTGCTCGATGATCCCCAAATAGCCGAGGAAGTTCATGAAAAGGCGGCAAAGTATCAACAATACACGATTCGGGCCAGGCGGGTTCTCCAGCAGAAATACAAGGTTCTTGAGAATATGATATCGCTCAAACCCACATCGCGTATTTTCTGCCTTCCGGGGAATTATGATATGGACTTGAAGTATACTTCTCTGCATGATCGTGATTTGCATATTCACGCCTATGAGGTTGGGGGGCTTAAAATTGCCGGTTATGGCGGTGCCGATGTCTGGACGCCGGGCATGCCTCAGCGTTACCTGGTAGGGTATCTTGCCGGCAAAGGCATTCACGATCGGGATAATGAGTTATATCGTTTTTTTGATTCCGAGAGACCTGATATCATTGTAGCGCACCAGCCCCCTCATGGTATCCATGATCACGTCACCTCCATGGGGCCATCAGGGTCGCCGGCACTGCGGGCTTACTGTGATAACCATCCGGTGCTCCTGTGCCTGTCAGGCCACATCCATGACCAGTGGGGTTTGGCGGTCCATGATAAAACGGTTTATTTAAATCCGTCAAATTTCGGTGAGGTAACACGGGTTGATGGCCATGTATCGGAAGGAAGGCATTTTTACTCCATCGAAATTTCCGGTCATGAAATAGGTGACATCATATTTCAAAAATTGGTGGACGGACGGATCTATGACATTGCCGATTATTACTTCAAGGACGGCCGATGGGTTGAGGAAATTGTTGATCACGAAAGGTATAATGCGCTGAAAGACGGATATAACTATGACGTGACGACAGCCAAGGTATCGCATATCCCGGAATTCATACTCTACAATGAGATCAAGCAGTTTTTTAGAATGTTTCAAACCCAGGAATCGGAAGAGAGACTGGATCGACTGGAAAAGGCGGCAAAGCTCATTGAAGATAAAGTGCAGGAGGACTTCGCGATGGATATAGTCGGTTCGGTCAACGTCGGAATGTCGGAGTCCGGATCGGATATAGATGTTATCCTTTACCTGCGCTGCGGAATCGGTGAAAAAGATCAATGCGGTGTGGAAGAATCCTGCAAATGTCCGCGCTACCAGGAAATGAAGAAGATGGTTCAGGATATCCTGGGTGATGAAATGAAGTTTGATATCGTTGATTGCATCAATCTTGATATCGTCGAAAAAAGCATCCGTGAAAAGAACTATGACTGTGATGTGACCCAGCGCTTTGTCGCTTATCGGACAATCTGCCGCCCCATTAACTATAGGGTTATTGCACCGGTTGAAGACCTGCTCAATGAGGACCTGGAATTTCGAATGGAAATGG
>JBEKJA010000141.1:0-6685 GCA_050011475.1 Syntrophales bacterium | reverse complement strand
AACTACAGAAGCCATTGAGCAACTGAACGAAGCAATTCAGATTAATCCTGATCTCCCAGAAGCTCACTTAATACTTGCAATATTATTAACTGCACAGGGAAAATATAAAGAAGCCACAGATCATTTAAGCATCACAATTCGATCAAGGCCAGATATTTTTATGGCACATTATTACCTCGGCTTAATTGCTGAAGCTCAGGGGAAACATGATGAAGCGGTGCAACATTTTCAAGATACTTTGCGTTTGCAACCTGACTTTGAGAAGGCAAAAAATGACTTAAGAAAAGCTCTGACCTTGCAAAGGAAGATGCATTGACAGTTTGACGCCGATTTCAATTACTAACCCTTACTTTCCAACATAAGGACATAGCCTGGACTTGTAGATACCGTTTTCCAGTCAAGCAAAATTTGACTGAAAATTAAGGTTAAAGGGCTGTCCTGATCTCAGGATACCGAATATGATATGAACCAATTTTCGCATGACAGCACACACAATCACCTTGCCGTTTTCCCCTCTTTCTTTCAAACGCCTATGAAACTCCATGATAACGGGATTGTATTGGATGGATACCAATGCCGGCATATAGAGGACTTTTCTGAGCCTTGCATAAAATTCATATCCTTGGAATATCATTTATATTCGCTGGTATTATAAAAAACCGTTCTCAAGAATAGGGTATAATCATTAGAAGATTGGACAAAGCATGAATGATTTGAATAATATGTAACATAGAAAATAGGAAAATAAGGAGGAATGAAACTGTAATAATTTTTGAGATTAACGCATATTTCTCAAAATGGGTAATACCCAAAGCAATAAATACGGCAAAAGCTGATATAGAATTTAAAACGTAGGTTGCTTTCATACGACTAAAAACAGGGCATATAAATGCTCCTACTATAACCACTATGAAGCTGAATAATGTTAAAGTTGTAAATATTTGTATTTTGATTGTTTCTGTTGCATCGGAATTTGAATGCCATATAAAATTTCTTAGGATAGACTTACAAAAACCGACGATAAGCAAGATCAATGGTATTAGACCCAACACTATTAATACTGCACCTAACAAATGTGTGTAAAAAGACAATGGATCGCCAGTAGGAAAGTCTTGTCCCATGTATAATGCTGAAAAATATGAATGCCACCATTCATTATTGGGATCTGTAAAATAAAGAAACGCCGGTTCTGTATCAAACCACATTCCGCTGTAGATTAATGTCCAGAAAGAGCTTACTTGACCAGGTGAAATAATTGGATTTTTCATATATTGCCATGGCGTGAAATTGAAAAACTTAATTTCCCCGTTGTTCATTCGGAGTTGCCGGTAAGAGTCGTATTCATTAAAATGCGCTGCTAGTGGTAAAGGAGTACCATACATATTAATATTTTTAACCATATAAATACTGAAAAATACTGTTGGTATTATTAATACGATGATTAATGATATCAGCGCTTTTTTTCTTGGAACTATGATTCGATATATGAAAGCCAAAGCAAATGTTACAGCGGCCATAGGAATGACTACCAATGCGTTCCACTTAATAAATATGGCAATGGTCATCGAAATACTTAGTGCCACCAATGAAAAGAGCGAGGATTTTTTTTCTATAGAAATGAGCAAGAAATAAGCACATAAAGATACAAATAAATAAGTCATTGCGTCATTAGAGTATATTGCTGACATATATATATGCCTGGGGAGAAAGCATATAGTGCCCAAGGCCATTGTCCTTGATAAATCAGAAAGTCTAAGTTTGTTTAGAATTAAAAAGATTAAACCAAGTGTTAATATGCTGTAAAAACAGTTGACAAATTGAAGAAGCTTAAAAATTACTTTCTTCTCATTAATTCCCATGCTTAAGGCTATTTTATATACCACGGCAGATGCATAGTAAAATACTGGTGGATGAAAACACTCCAGACAAGCATCCTTGTGTGGAATTTCGCCTTTTGCAAGGAATAGAAGGGTGGGCGCAAAATGGTCGTCAAAATAATTTTCAGGGGGATTATACCAGCAGAGCAATAATCGTAAAAAAATACCCAAAATGATAAATATTAATACATATTTTTTCCCGTTTTTATTACGATTCTCATTCATTTTTTTATTCTTTAGAGATACTTTCTATATAATTCTGATAATAATTCTTCATCAAAATACCCCTCATCAATAGCTTTTATCGCTAATTTCAGAAAGGCCTTTTGCCGAATCATTGGAGCATACTGACCATATATATCTTCAAATGGTTTTGCACAAATTGGATCAAATACTAAGAGAAGATTGCAGTACCTATATAAACCTTTCTTGCCATTTCGGCAAGCCTCAAAGAGCTATTCTACTGCCTTCATAAATGCATCATCTAACATGTGATGTCTGGTCGTCATATCCATTTTTTTATTGGCGATTATGAATCGAAAGATTATATAAATGATCATATTTCAAGTCGAACAGTTACAGGAAGGAGTCTTTTAAGTTAAAGTTTACCAGAATTTTGCCAGGAAGCTCTAAATCCCTGTATTCACGGGATGGATCACGGGTTCGACTCCCGCCACCTAAACCGTGATTTCAATAGCTTAGATCGTTTTTCCCTTTGTCATTTCCTTGTCAGATTTGTCAATCGAAATGACCTCTGCGCTTTGCTCATAAACTGATCTCAGGTCATCGTCTGTATCTTTACCCATATACCGTTCAAAAGCTTTATTTGTTTCACTCATTGAAGCTCGTTTGATTTCCTCGTTGAACAGTCGACAAAGAAACGCAGCAGCGGATAATTGAGGAAGTCGGAATTTGATGCCGGGGAGGTCGTGCTGGTCGGCCCAGTCAAGCATGAGTGCTATGTCCTTCTGCACTCGCCTTGCGGATTTATATTATGGGCAGGACATTTAGAAGACGTACACTGCCAATCAATGAATTGATGGATCATACAGATAACTGTTTATTTTATAATTGCAATTGTTACGTTTATGATTTAAACTTTCAAAGTAAATCTTAGATGATATTCCATCAAAATCATATTGGCAATATGAACTCATATCCTCATCAAAAAGACCAACTCCCAAAGGGGATATCAATCGTTGTCCCTGTTTATAATAGCTATGACTCATTAACCTTATTGAGCAAACGTCTGAAATCGATTTTTGAACAAATAGGTGGATGTTTTGAACTCATCATGGTGAATGATGGCAGCGAGGATGATAGTTGGGATATTATTGTTCAGCTTTCCAGATCATACGAATGGTGCAGAGGATTTAACCTTATTCGCAATTACGGACAACATAACGCCGTACTTTGCGGAGTCCGGATGGCAAAATACGATACCATCGTCACAATGGATGATGATTTACAGCATCCGCCAGAAGAAATCCCCAAATTAATTGAGGAACTGGCGAATGGCTATGATTGCGTCTATGGAAAGCCCATAAAATACCAGCATTCCTTCCTGCGGAATTTAGCGACTTTCATCACAAAGCTGGCCCTACAAAAAGCAATGGGAACATTACCAGCCACCAATATTGGTCCATTCAGGGCTTTTCGCACCAGCCTTCGCAATGCCTTTAGCAATTATCGGGGATCTTATGTTTCTATAGATGCATTATTAACATGGGGAACCAGAAAATTCAGTGTGGTCGAAGTGAATCATGCCACACGTACAACCAATCATAGCAATTACACTTGGAAGAAACTAATACTGCATACGATCAATATGATGACCGGCTTTTCAACACTCCCTTTAAAGCTTGCCAGCTTAATAGGTTTTTCAAGCGCGGTATTAGGAGTATGTCTGTTTGTTTATGTCCTGTTAAAATTCATGATTGTTGGCGGCCAGGTCCCAGGGTTTTCTTTTCTCGCTTCAACGTTATTGATCTTTTCCGGAGCGCAGTTAGTAGCCATAGGAATTATGGGTGAATATTTAGCAAGAATTTTCAGTCGAACACTCGACCAACCGGTTTATCTAGTCAGTGAAACAACTGACGAAATATGATGATCTACTTCAAAGGAAAATAAGATGCGCTGTTTGGTTCTTGGTGGAGCTGGCTTTCTTGGCTCGCATTTATCTGAGTTTTTACTCGCCAAAGGTCATGTGGTCAGAGTTTTTGATAGAGATGAAACGCTCAAATTACGTTTTCAGAACCTATCAGGGAAAATGGAGTTAATCTCTGGTGATTTCGGTTTGAAAACATTGGTTGACGAAGCCATGCGTAACATAGATGTCGTATTCCATCTCATTGGCACAACTATTCCAAAAACAAGCAATGAGGATCCGATATTTGACATCAGCAGCAATCTCTTACCAACACTTCATATGCTGAATTGCGTAAGATACAACCAAATAAAAAAAATCATCTTCTTCTCCTCAGGCGGTACAGTTTATGGCATCCCGCAATATATTCCCATCACTGAAAATCACCCTACAAATCCTATCTGTTCCTATGGCATTCATAAGCTTGCGATAGAAAAATATCTGCATCTCTATCATCATTTATATGGGATAAATTATAGCGTTCTTCGGATATCCAATGCATACGGACCAAGACAGAGACCGGTCCATGGACAGGGTGCCATAATGGTTTTTCTCCATCGTATTTTACATAGACAATCCATTGAAATCTGGGGAGATGGATCAATCGTTAGAGATTATGTTTATGTCGGAGACATCATGGAAGCAGCAGAACGGGTTGCCTCCTATGATGGTCCTGGGCATATTTTTAACATAAGTAGTGGTCAAGGTTTTAGCCTCAACCAGATGTTGGACCACCTGACTACAATTGTGGGACATAAGCCAGTAGTTAACTTTCTTCCATCTCGCATGCTTGATGTACCTGTCAATATTCTGGATATTGCACGGGCTCAGAAATTGCTGGGTTGGCAACCAAAAGTAAGCCTTTCGGAAGGCCTAAAACTGACATACTCTTCACTGCATCAGTAAGGATACACACTGTCTTGTGAAAAGTGAATTCGACCAATACCGTAATAATTACGTAGACGTATTGCAAAAAGCATTCGTACTACCGGGCATGAAGCCGGAATTCTTTTTAAAGATAAAAGCAGACCATATTCTATCAACAACTCAGCGGATAATCGGCCCTTCATCTGACTTGAACATTCTGGATGTGGGCTGTGGCTCAGGACTTATAGAAACGTTTTTAGTTGACCGTTATCGAAAAATTACAGCAATTGATGTTTCCAGGGAACTATTGGAATCTGCAAAAAAGGTGGTTGCAAATGTTGATTTCCAGTTCTATGACGGTAAAAAAATGCCATTCCCTGATAACTCTTTTGATCTGGTTTTTTCCATTTGCGTGTTCCATCATATTGATCATGAGCATAGATTAATCTTACTCAATGAAATGAAACGGGTAGTCCGGCCTGGAGGCTGCGTCGCCATCTATGAACACAATCCGTTAAACCCACTGACGCGACGTACAGTTGCAAATTGCGAATTTGATAAGAATGCCTTATTGATTGGGAGTAATCAACTACTAAAACTGCTTAAATCATGCGGGCTATTGAATGTTTATAAAGGTTATATTACTTTTTTCCCATTCAAAGGAAAATTTTTTCGCCAGATTGAGAAATGGTTAGCTCCTTTACCTTTGGGAGCCCAGTTCACAGTGTGGGCAAGATACTATCTTTAGAAATATCAACCTTTGGATCAGCCCATATTCTGGCGAAACGGCTTACAATATTTGAATTAGTAATCTTCACTTCACTTTTAATTCTGAACCCTTGCTTTGTGGGAGAAGTCGTTTAATTGACTCTGGTGAGGGCATGTTTTTGAAAAGCTAAGTGTTACTTTCTGAAAGCGATTTTCTGTCCTTCAGTTTCATTGTACTTACTATCCGTAACAATCAAAAAAGTGGCAGATTTCTGACTTAATGTGTGGTACTTTCGACATCCTTCTTGAATTTGGGTTGAACGGAGGACAAAGAAACAATGCCAACTTCACTAGGAACGTTAAGCTCAGAAGCAACCCAACATAAGAATTTGATTACGATCTTGATTTGCCTGGCTCTGACAATAATTACGGTTATCACCTTTTGGCCACTCAAGGACTGCGATTTTATCAACTATGACGATAATATTTACGTATATGAAAATGGTCATGTTCAACAAGGCCTAAGTTTGAAAAGTATTCAATGGGCCTTTTCAGCTGAAGAAGCAAAAAGATTAGGCCAGTGGCACCCAGTCACTTGGCTTTCCTTGATGCTCGATTACGAGTTCTTTGGATTGAACCCTCGTGGATATCACCTCACGAATCTCTTTTTCCATATCCTGAATACAATTCTCCTGTTCCTCATATTCCATCGGATGACGAAAGCCCTCTGGCAGAGTGCTTTTATAGCCGCTTTATTTGCTATCCACCCTCTCCATGTGGAATCCGTAGCTTGGGTCACCGAACGAAAGGATGTTTTAAGCACGTTTTTCTGGATGCTGGCCATGGGGTCCTATGTCATATATACGGACTGTAAAACTGTTGTCAGGTATTTTCTTACGATCCTCTTTTTTATAGTCGGTCTCATGGCCAAGTCGATGTTGGTGACCTTGCCGTTTGTCCTTATTCTCTTGGACTATTGGCCTCTGAATCGTTTGCAAGCGGTCTTATCTACTTCTGACAGTCAAGTAAAATGGAGAAGTATTCGCCGACTTATAGAAGAAAAACTTCTTCTCTTTGCACTGGCGGG
>JBEKJA010000140.1:0-6695 GCA_050011475.1 Syntrophales bacterium | reverse complement strand
TAATGAACCCTAATTACTTGAAGCAGGAAAAATCGACTCGACAGTTTCGGCCTCCTTAATCAAACCACGTATTGTCTGTAAGTCATCCGAAAATCTTCTCTCTTTTTCTTACCACTTGGATATCACGATAGACTAATCTTTATTAATTGTAATCTTACATACTCTTCAAAAACTGTCAATTAACGAGTACAGGAAGACATCCATCATCGATGTCTACTTATCTTTACTCAGGATTGTTTTCCTACCTATCATTTTTTCTTCCTATACGGGGGGAGTTTTCCATTAACTGCATTTCCCCCTATGTGTTCCTCCATCAGAAGGAGTTAATGGTGTAGGTCAAAAAACCTTCACCGCTATTCTCTCAGCGCACATGCAACGGCACCGAGGCCAGCAGCTGGCTAGCCCCGTTCCACAGAATCTGCACTCCGATGCAGATCACCAGAAACATACACAGCCGCATAATCACGCCCATCCCCGTCGCTCCCAGAATTTTCCCCAAACGGTCCGCGAATCCGTAGCACAGGAAAATGCTCACCGCGATCACGAGCGATCCGACGATTGCAGCCAGAAAAACCATGTGATGGATTCCGTAGTGGACCGGAGTATTTGCACCCAGTGTGATGGCTATGGTAATCGATCCCGGCCCAACCGTCAGCGGCAAGGTCAGCGGATAAAACGCGTTGTGAAATATGTCTTGAGGTTGCACGTTTCGGTGTATTTCACCTCGTTCATCTTCGCCATCATCTGGTCGCTTCAGCATCGTCCATCCGGTCGAGATTACTATTAATCCTCCCCCGACCTGTACCACCGGCAACGAAATCCCGAAAAATGCAAGAACGTGCGTTCCAATTAGGTACGACCCAACCAGCAAGAAAAAACTGTTCATCGCGATCCGAAGAGAGAGCGACCTTCGCGCTGACGTTGAGTACTTGCTCGTCAATGAGAGGAAGATGGGACTTCCCCCTAGTGGATTCACAATAGGAAAGAGTGCGCTGACAATAAATATAATGCTTTTCGCTGTTTCGACCACAACATTCTCCATGATCTGCCTCCGATGCTCGTACCACATGTAAGTTAGAATTCTGCGATTTTGATTATTACCAATCGAAATCTTACATGAATAGGTAAAATTAGAAAAGCAGCATTTCAGGAAGTAACTTATTTGCTTGGATAGACTTGCTTTTGAGACCGAGGAGATGCTGATTTATAACTTGGGAAAGCCTTTTTAATTAAATTTTCTTCCCACGCGGCCTAGGTTTCCAGAGGGGGAGACTAAGCCCAATTATCCCGAGGCTCCCCCGACAGCTTGGGAACGGGGGCAATTATGGATTGATCAGATCAAAGCATTTATCAGGGCCAAATACAGAGCATTTCCATTCTATTTACCCTGATTTTAACCTGTTCCTTCCTTTTTCCCCCTTCTTTCTGACATCGCATCCAATTATTCCAGTTGCCATCATCTGAGGATGAAGTGCTTCTGAATCACCGCCAGCTAGTTCATGTAAAAAACCAATAGTTTGATAGGCTGTCGATAGAAGCGTTCCAGTGCCACATGCGAAATCTGCTATGCGTAGCGTTTTTACATCATCAACATTTGCCCATGATCCATGAACTGGGGGCTTATTTGCTGTGATTGCCAAGCCAACTAATAAAGCTGCTGACGCTGGGGTTGTATAGTATGCAGCAAGGAATTTTCTATCAGCAATCAACTTCTGAAAAACAGCCCCAGTCAGATCATGAGAACGCATAAGTCTATTTTCAACCAATTTTTCTGCCGTATCTGCTAGTCGTTCTATAAGAGACTTACTTATTGAGGCAGGAATATCTTCAAATATTCGGCGAGCAATATCAAAAATTGGCCAATAGTTTACTTTTAATATTTTCCGCCATTCCTATAAAATTATATGTTTACTCAGTCCTTCAGAAGATCCGCGAAGTTGTTGAAGTGTTTTTACATTAGCTAATTTACCTGGCCCACCGGCTAGACTCTCTTGAAAAACAAAAGCATTTGCAAGGATAGTTGTGGCCATACGTCGAGTTTGCTCACCGTCTTCTTGGTGCATTTCTTCACTTATTTTATGAATTGCGCCAGGATGAGCCTCTGCAATATCCTCTAATAAACCCGCTCCTTCGCTAACACCGTTAACTAATTGATTCGCGGCTTCTTCAATAACTTCTGGAGGGATTGCTGCAGACTGTGCAAGAAATGAAAGGTCATTAATGCTTCCTACGATCCATCCAGAGTGTGGCCAACGTTTACACCTTTCAGGATTATAACCGGTGTATAGTGCCATTTCGAGATCAGTTGCTTCTGATAAACATCTTCGCAAGATTGACCCATGCTTTGTTCGTACCCGCGTTGGCAAGCGCACAGCTATAGATGATAAGATTATACGCCCTGTTTTTCTAATTTGTTTACCAAGACGAGACAGTGCTTCAGATTCAACCTTTGTTGCCGGCAATACTTCTACTTCAACAACTACTGGAGAAACATTCTTTTCAATAATGAGAATGTCAGGCTGTTCATTGCTCCCTTTCAACATACCTGTATTTTCAGACCTTACAACATCAGATTCACGCCAAGCATAGCGTGTACCTCTCAATACTTCTGCCAAAGCATCATTGACAGTATGTTCCGTTGTTGACATGAATGTCTTTCCCAATTTTTCTTGGATGAAGAGATATTATTTTAATATGTTGTTGAAATTTAAGGGAAAGTACATCTAAATAGATAGTGAGTCAAGATATTTTGACTTATTTGTTTCCCGAAAGAATAATTATCTAGCCCCTTTCCACATTTCTTCCATTTTCTTTCCGTAAATGAAAAACGCATCCCTCCTCTTATCTTATCCCTACCGGACGGAATTAAACCGGTATAATCAAATGTGATTGTTTTACGGGGAATTCTGGAAAGCGACCCAATCCAGTCTTGAATACCTCCGATATTGATCTGATAATCTTGCCTGAAATATATTTTCTAAAATTCATGGTTAAGAAGAATATAGTGTATAATAAGAGTAAAGGGCGGGTGACAACCATAGCGAATGAAACATTGGAAGAATTGAAAGGAGAATAAATCGAAAATGTCGATGATGAAAATATCAGATCTAAAAACTGAAAAACCCTTTAAGGGGCTTTTCCTTATGGATGGTAACCACCTAGTTGCTATACAGAGAGACATGGAAACAAACGGTTATGATCCAAGTCAAATGATTACGATTTGGCAAGGCAAGAATATTGTCGTTGATGGTCATACACGTTTAATAGCCGCCCGACAAGCTGGCATTATAGATGTCCCTGTGTATGAACACCCTTTCGAGGACGAAAATGAGGCAATAGCATATGCAATACATCGACAAAGGGACAGACGAAATTTAAGTGACGTCCACATCCTGCACTTGGTTGAAAAGCTAGATCAGCTTTTACCAAGAGGCGGCGACCGAAAATCAAATTTCGGGAACCCGAAAATTGAACAACCTAATGAAATTCCTACCAATAAAGAAGCTCGCGAAGCTTTCAAAGAAGAACTTCTAAAATCCGCCCGAGATTCTAGAGATAGGACGGCAGAACTGATTGGAATCTCCACCGACAAGGTCAGCCAATGTCGCCACGTTTTGAGTAATTGTCAACGCTCTGAGATTAATCAGATCATAAGCGGCACAGAATCTCTTTATCAAGTTTATAAGGGATCTCTACTTGCCAAACAAAATGCGAAGAAGAAGCAAGAACAACATGAGAAAAACAGGCAAGCCGTGGCGAAACTTAGACTTCGTGATTTTCCAGAGGGGAAAGGATTCGAAAATAATGTAAAAAAACTTGATCATATGGTTCTTAAATTGCTCCCTAAACTTTACAGGCATGAACCGGAAATGTATGAACTCATGACGACTGTTAAACATTTTAAATCTCAGGGTGAAAAGGTATTTAAGACATTTTGTGCTCAGGAACCTGTCCAGCAATTCCTCGGTCATTTATTCACCACTGATTTTATTGCCACTCTGCAAGACTTTGGATATAAGATCGAAAAGCCTGCTGACCTCAAAGTTATTTGGAAAAAACGGATTCCAAAAGTGGATAGACGTAAAGGTAAGATGCCTGTTTGGAACATTACGAGGGTACATGAGCCAGGCTTTGTAAGTAAAAGACAGCGTAAGGAGTGGGGGGATAGTTTTGCACAAATGGCAGAAAGGGATTTGAAGCAAGACAAGGATTAGGGTGCATCAATAGTTGTTGCTTCCCTCTATATTGGTATAATTATACTACAGGTGTGAAATCAACATGTTTTTATCGTGAAATGTAAAGGGAGGGATTATTTGTTACTTCCTGAAATTCATACAATCTCATATCTGATTTGAATCAAAGATTACGATTGGCAATCATTAAAGAAGGCAGGGCCATTTCTGGCTCTGCCTTCTTTGTGCTGACAATTGAGTTACCTATTGTTTGAACCTTCTTCTAATCCCGACAAGCCCGATCAATCCTGAGCCTAAAAGCCAGACGGCACCGGGGATAGGCACGGTTGCGGCGTTTGCTGTACCACTCATTTCCACACGGATACCGGAAGGTCCACCATCGTTGTGGACTATAAAATCCAACGTATTTAAACCAGAAACAAACCCGCTGCTGATGGTAAAGGGGTGGAAATCACAAAATGCATGAGAATCTCCTATCATGATCGTGTTACCTGTACTATGTCCATTCAGTAAAATGTCATAACCCTCATTATCCGTAGACCATTGACCCGTGATCAACGCTGAACTGGGATTAAGACCGGTCAGATTGAAAGTAGTCTGATAGATATAACTACCCCAGGCCAAAGAATTGTCCGGATTTGGTGAAAGCCATTTTGAGTATGGGCCATTTGCATTTATCCCCGTGTAACTCCAGGCGAATGCTGCAAAAGCATCATCCACTACATATGCAGCAGGGCCTGGGAACGACGGATCAGCGCTCTGTATCAATGTATAGTGTGGATCAATGGCACCAGCGGATAACAGCGTATTGCTGTTGTCTACACCAGTATTGTATAAACCTATAACATTGGCTTCCGCCTGGACCGCAAACAAAATAAACACACCCACCATCACTGATAAAAGCAAGCTACTAGAAATTTTCATAATCCCCCCTTTGTGCTGACAATTGAATTACCTAACTTTTGAATCTTCTTCTAACCCCAACAAGGCCAACAAGACCCGAGCCGAGCAGCCAGAAGGCAGCGGGAATCGGGACAGCTGATCCGGTGATGGACCCGGTCGCCGAGGTAATATTGCCAGTTGCAGTTTGTGTATTAACCCCACCTGGAAAATTTAAATAGGTAACGTTACCTGTTATTTCGGCGTTGTTAAGGTAAAATCCCGTAAACTTGCCATTGCTGGCAAAGTCTATTGGCATCGATCCGATTGACGTGATATTCATAGAGCCTGAGTTAAGTACCCAATCGAGAGGCCCAGGGCCAATCCAGGAAACATTAAGAATAATTGTCTCGCTGCCTGACCCACCATTGGAGACAGTGTATTCTGTGCCTTTGTAATTAAAATCCAATGTAGATGTTCCACCGGTCCAAGTATCAGTCCAAGTTTGAGTTTGAGCGTACGGGGACGGGGACACTACTTGAGATAATGTCCCAGCACTTGTGGGGGTGAGCAACCATGATCCAGAAGCATTAGAGATCCAGCTTGAACTTTGGTAGTAGTTGGGCCCTGGGGATATCATCCAATTCCCTGTTTGCTCGACATTGCTAACGAAGACTGATGGTGACATGTCCACAAGCGTTGCTGCAAAGGACTGCTGTGAAAAGAGCATTACAAATGCGCATAGACAGATCCCGATTAGTATAAATCTTCTCATCGTTAATCCTCCTCATTAGTAAGTTGATTCAGTTAATAGACAATTTGTTGTAAAAGGTCTTTCGTGGTTGGTTTCTGCAAGCTGATGATGCATTTCATGGATTAGTCAATTTTCTGTAATCCCCCCCTTCTCTTCAATGATTGATGGTGATTTTGTACAAGCAGAATTGATATACTTCTCTGTCACTATATTTAGCAAGTTTTAAGTGCCATTATAAGTCATGGATATGATAGAGAATGACAAAAAAGACAGCTCTTAGAGGGGTATTAGCATTGTAAAGAAATTCGACAAGCTTGAATGAAATAATAATAAAATATAGATAAAGATCAGGGGCAACCATTTTATTTTACAACATATTATGCATTACGGCATGTTGTTGTAAAGAATCCCGGAGATTTTACAGTTTTTATAAAATACGTATGTGGAGTAAGTTGATATCGAGGCAATTTTTTTATTAAATTTTTTCACCAATGATTTCAAATAGTAATCGTTACTTTTATGGAATTTTGATTCTAATGCTTTGTAGTAGTAACAAATATTGAACGGCTTACTACCCTCAAATACTACAAGATCCCTGAAACAAAACCCCTGACAAGGAACCTAACCCATTCCATGAATCAATCAAGAAGACCTATTCAGGCTTTCTACTCTTATAATAATAAAGGGATTCCCTTTTCTTAATCTATTTCCCTTTCTATTTCCATTCCTTGCAGAAATAATTAATTTCCCTTTTTATTCCGAATTGAGGGAATCAGGGCTTCTTCATTCTGCCTTCCATTTTAGCAAATCCAATTCCTTTGTTTTCAGGGAATGAAGAAGGAAATCAGGAAGGCAAATTCTATAAAGCA
>JBEKJA010000139.1:0-10860 GCA_050011475.1 Syntrophales bacterium | reverse complement strand
GCGGAGCATGTTGCGAAGGAGCAGCTATCCATGCATTGGGTGTGCGATTCCCCCCTCTCCACAAGCACCCTGCTGATGCCCGCTCCGGCAATCCCGGCCGCCGCCATCTCCGCCGTGAACGGGACGATGTCCATCGCCTGGAATATTTCAGTAGGCATAAACAGACTATGCCACACCACGCATGAATTCGGATCATATGCTTTCATGAACATGTCTGTTATGGCCCGGCCTCTTTTTTGAGACGCGCTTAACTCCGATGCCGGCTTCTTGAGCAGGGCGCCTGCTTTTTCCCCCATATCCTTCATGGTGGATTTCTCTTTGTGTTCCTGTGAGAACTTCATGAAATCCAGTATTTGCTGAGTTCGTTTCAATCTATATTCCATATTATTTACGCCTCAATAAAGTCAAGCAATTCAATGAAGGATCGGATTTCCCTCTGCGGTATGTCGCCTGATATATCCCCCTCAATCTTTTTGATGGGGATATTTTCCTTTTCCAGGGCATCCTTGATGAACTGGTATTCCCAGAAGAGATTATCGCAGCGCTTGGTTGCAAAATAAATGACCGCATCGGCCCTAAATTCCCGCACCAGCTTCACCACGATGTCCGGCGTCCGCTCTCCATGACCGCCGGCCATCCGCGCACAAGGCATCCTGCCCAGATAGCGCCTGCTGATTGCAGTTATGGGATCAGGATCTGCGTCCAAGTCGATTTCAGCATCAAAGTAGCGATAGCCCTGACAGGCGTCCTCGCACACAACGATTCCGCCGATACCTTCACCTTCAATATATTTAACAATGGCAGGATTATACATGCCCCCGTAAAGAAGAACCCGGTATCTGAAATCATTGAATGCCCCGGTTTCCTTCATTTCCAGCTCCTGAAGATACGGCTCAAAACACTCATTGAATTTCTCTCTGGGCGTGGACATGCAGATGTCGAGGATCTCCTGGACCTGGGTGCCACTCACAGGCGGCTTTTCCCTCTTTCTAGTCTCGTAGAGTCGGTTTAAAAGTTGCCTGGTCTTATTATATACTTTGATCGAATGGATCAATGATTCATCCCATATGTGCCTGTTGAACTGCTTCTCAATATCTTCCTTAAACTGATTTAAAGTTTTGCTGAAATATTCAACGGAAAGGTTTGTATTAACGGTCGGCACGGAAAACTGATAGGCAAATTGAGGCTTGACGCTAGCGTTCATCTCCACCCAGCCGTCATATAAACGCCGCATGCATTCACAGCAGTGTGGGATAATGATCCCATCCATGTAATCGTATTTGCCCTCCAGCGCACCACCAAAAATACTGTGAACGAAAGAGCAGAGACCTCTGCTCAGATATACGTCGTCGTCTTCGCACCCGGAGCTCTTTCTTACGCCGTAGGTATTAAACCCGGCAGCATGAAGAATCTCTTCAGGCGTATATGTGCAGAACCACCCGATGGAGGGGCCGACATTTTTATAAGGCTCCAAAGCCTGTTTAAATTGACCGTGAGTCATTTTTGCACCTTTGATGATTATTTTTTTCAGTTGCCGCCGGATTTGACCATCAGATCATGGCCCATATCGGTCCGTACGGTTTCTTCATGATAATCATCGCAGGCACCGATTGCCGCTATCGTTTTCTTGTCAATCTGCAGCTTTACGAGGTCGCAATAGTTTTCCTTCGGCAATCTCCTAGGACATTCCTGGTATTCGCATTGAATAACGCTTGAAGTGATTCTGTAGACATCCTCAAATCCTCTGAAACTAGTAACAATATTTCTTTTCTTGTGGAGCCTGCTTACGATCAGAGCCATGCCAATAGCGCCCATCACATCATGATACAGGGGTACGATAAGTTCGGGCTCTTCGCCTCTGGCTTCGGCTATGTATTTCTCCAGTTCCCGCTTCACCCCCTTGTTCGCAGAAACGCCGCCCTGGAACACAATAGGAAATTCCAATGTTTTTCTGTTGATTCCCAGGGTGTTGACAAAGTTTTTCGCACATGCCTTGCACAGACCGGCAATAATCGTCTCGATCGGGTAGCCTTTGGCCTGGGCATCGATCATACATGAATCCATGAAGACGCCACACCTGGTCCTGAAGTCTATGGATTTGACCGCCGTCAAGGCATAGTCGCCGAATTTCTCAATTGGAATACCGAGCCTGTTCGCCTGCGCATCCAGCATGGCGCCCGTTCCGGCTCCGCACCATTCATTCATCTTCGACTTCTCCGGGATCCCGTTATTCACATAGATGACCTTGGAATCCTGTCCGCCTATCTCCAGGATCGTCCGCACGTCCGGGATCTGGTGGATGGTCGCTGCCGCATGGCTGTAAATCTCGGTCCTGTATGTGTCCGCATTCAAAATAGACTTCGCCAGCTCTCCGGAGCTGCCCGTGGTTCCCACGCCGCGAATTACCGCATTGACAGGAAGCATCTGCTGCAGTTTCATGAAAGATGTTTTGATAGCGTCCAGAACCCGCCCGCGCGTGTAGGTATATACCGTTTCAATGACATTGTCGTACTGGTCGAGAAAAATGACATTCGTTGACACCGAACCGACGTCAACCCCTATAAATCCCTGCATTTTATGATTCCACGCTTTCCCTACATTCGAAAAAGCCTGCGTCTTCTCGTTTTCGTGGCAATATTTGTATACAAGAAAATCAAAAGAACTCAGCATCTCATCCAGTTTTGTGGCCATTGTTTTAATGTGCTTATCCAGTTGAAGATCTTTTACGATAACGGTGAGAGTCAGGTCTGTCTCATTATAGGATAAAGTCACGGATGCGTTATCATCATTCGTCGAAACATTAATGGTCTCAGGACTTGAACAGTGGAAAGAAACCGGAAAGGTATCCAAGACATCCTTGAGAAAATGGATGATTATCTCCGTATCATTTTCGGACGGCTGAATAGGGGCATTGATAAACATTAATCTTAATCGTTTTATAATCTCAGGCGTAAGAATCTGCGGGAACCCGGCTGAGATGGAATTAAATTGCTGCAATAAATCCACCTTCTCATTATTCATTCTTTTCATCTTCCGCTTCTTCTGGATGTCATTAAATCCGAAGGGGATTCTGTAAGTAATGTGGTAATTATTCATTGGCTGTCTCCTGTTCTCCAAATTTGGCCAAACCATGCCATAGCTTTATGAAAAAATCTAACGCATTTATTCCCAGTAAAGTACTAGATATATACTTGTATCAATGCCCACTGTTTCATTGCCTGCTTACTAATAATCTTCAATAATTTTGGATAATTACAAAATTAATGCAACCTCTGAAGTGTACTGTCCGAAGAGGCATGATTAAGCACAAGGTAGTATTGATTGGTGTACAGTATACTAGTGAAATCATTAAAATACTCAAAAAGTATGACCGGAATCCCAGGTTGTGGACCTCATAGCTTATAGCTTATTACACATCAAATTGGCACGTTTGAGGTCTTCAAGTGTGTTAATACCCATGACTTCAAGCGGATTCCTGGCCTGATAGGTCTGGACGGTAAGACCACTGCGGCGCGCTATATTGATAAATCTTCCCCTATAGCTTCCTTTTTTGATCTGCTTTATCGAATAGAATCCTTACCCCCTTTTTGCTTCCTTGAAAGAAAGTATTTCCATCTGCCGGAAGATTCGGGAAGGAAGGGATTGAGTTTGAAGGAAGAAATAAGGAAAAGAAAATCCATTATTGAATTATAGAATTTGTTTCTCTGCTTTCCTTCTTCTTTAAAAAGCATATGAAAATAAGATATATGATTAAGGTTAGCGGAGAAGGCAGAATGAAGAAGCTCTGATCCTCTCAATTCGGAATAAGAAGGGGAAAATAATTATCTTTGCAAGGAATTGAAATAGAAGGGAATTAGATGAAGAAAAGGGAATGCTTATATTATTATTATGTTATTGTAGACGGAGATAGTCTGAATAGGTTTCTTGATTCCTTCTTGGAGTGGGTTAGGTCTCTTCTCGGTGGTTTTCTTGCAGGGATCTTGTAGTATTCGGGGGGGTAAACGTTTTAATATTTGTAACTCCTACGAAGTGTGAGGGCATGACTTTCAAAGAGATTGAAGATTACGAATTGGATACTATTATGCTAGAATCTACGTATCTTGCATATTTGAATTCATTGAATAAGCCCTCGTTTCTTCCGTATCTTGCATATTTGAATTCATTGAATAAGCCCTCGTTTCTTCATCTCATCGAATAATCTTTGCGTAAATATATATGCTCCACGAATGTTGAAGTGGCCATAATCTACGAAAATAGAGTCGTCTAGTCCACAGTCTTGAGATGTTTCCCAGATAATCGAGTGGACGTTTTGATTTTCAAGGCTATGCATGAACTCTAGTACCTTCATGTATGTGGTAAGATATTCTGCGTTGTTATAGATAACTTCCATGTATTGCTGGCGTACAGGAGGCTGCAAGAGGATGATGTTATTCGAGTATCTCTCTAAAAGACTTATCAGCCGCTTGAAATATTGGGCTTTAATTTCAGCAAATTCAAAATTATTCAAGTGATCCTGTGCAATCTGATAGGGAAAGAAGTTCGGATCATTCGCCAGCGATTGATATGCCTTCATCGAATAGTGGTAAATAGGAATACTCAACTGAGGTTCAACATGTTCTCCTGTCACTATTTTATGGAGAATAGAAATCCAAGCCGTGAGAGATCGGCGTTCAGAAAATGGCCAAAAATAATCAGTCAACAGGAATACTTTCGTTTCTAAATCAGGGAATTCCAATCTTTCCTGAAAGGACGCCCATGTGTAAAAGTGAGATTCAAATGGCCAAGGTATTTTATAAATAGGATGAATTCCATTTTTATTGAACATCCATGGTTCCACCTCAATGATTATTAGGGGCGAAGATTGAAAGAGAGATGGATATTTTTTACAGATTAGAAGTTCTTCCCATGGACCACCGGAGTCTGTTGCTAGGTTTAGAACCTTTGACTGGTCAAAAAAGTGGCAGATTTCTAATTTAATGTATGGTACTTTTAACAAGCTTCTGGAATTTAGATTGAATGAAGGACAAAGAAACAATGCCAACTTCACAGGGAACGTTAAGCACAAAAGTAAACCAACGTAAGAACTTGATTCTGATCTTGATATGCTTGGCTCTGGCAATACTTACGTTTATCACCTTTGGGCCACTCAAAGGCTACGACTTTATCAATATTGACGATCCTATCTATGTCTACAATAACGATCATATCCGTGCAGGACTATCGTGGGAAAACGTCGGGTGGGCATTTTCGATAAATGCCATGAACTACATCGGCTTCTGGCATCCGACTACCTGGCTTTCTTTGTTGCTTGATTATGAACTCTTCGGTCTGAATCCGCATGCTTATCATCTCGTCAATCTATTCTTCCACGTATTGAGTACAATTCTTTTATTCCTGATTTTTAACAGAATGACCAAAGCGCTTTGGCCAAGCGCCATTCTGGCAGCCCTCTTTGCCATACACCCTCTGCGTGTAGAATCGGTTGCATGGATTGCAGAGCGCAAGGATATCTTAAGCACATTATTTTTTATGACGACGATCTGGTCTTATGTCATTTATACGGAACGTAAGACAGAAGGCTGGTATATTTTATCCATGATCATGTTTGTAGTTGGTTTGACGGCGAAATCTATGGTAGTTACGCTTCCATTTATCTTGCTCCTCTTGGATTATTGGCCGCTGAAACGCTTTCCTATAGCTGTCAATAAAGCCGGCCTCTTTCAATTTTGGAGACAGGGTTTCAAACTTGTCTGGGAAAAGCTGCCTTTTTTTATACTGTCGGGGATATTTTCCTTCATTACGGTTACAGCGGAACGGAATCTTGGGATGGACGTTTCAGCTCTTCCGTTGATCAGACGGATCAGTGGCGCTGTACGATCATATGTTATTTACCTGGAGAAGATATTTTATCCACTTGATCTTGCCGTGTTCTATCCGCATCCGCTAGCACTGACGGGTTGGCAAGTTTTGGGTTCGTTTCTGATTCTTATATCCATAACAGGGCTTGTATTATGGAAGCAAAAAAGCCGGAAGTACCTGATTGTTGGATGGTTGTGGTATCTGGGAAGCTTATTGCCGGTCATAGGGTTAATTCAAACAGGAAACTTAGAGTATGCCGATCGTTATACCTATATTCCATCCATTGGGATATTTATAATGATCA
This sequence comes from Syntrophales bacterium, assembly GCA_050011475.1. Lineage (GTDB taxonomy): Bacteria > Desulfobacterota > Syntrophia > Syntrophales > JBEKJA01 > JBEKJA01. The sequence goes on along the minus strand of JBEKJA010000139.1, from coordinate 4,697 downwards.
TATGGTTTGGTGCTGAGCTTGTGAAAGGCAGATCGACTATGCGATTTGCAGCGGAAGCATTGGTTGGAGTATTAATTATCGTACTTGTTGCCATTACAGGGAATCAGGTGAATTATTGGCGGGATTCAGGCGCGTTAATGAGCCACGCCGCCGACGTCGTTAAGGATAATTACCTTGCCCGCTGTTACTTGGCGGACTTTCAAGCGGAAAATGGTGAAACAAGAGAAGCGATAGCGAATTACGAAGAAGCCATGAGGCATATTCCAAAAAATTCAAAAATTATCTATTTAACACATCATGATCTTGCAAAATTATACAGCCGGGCGGGTCAGCTTGACACTGCTCTAAACCATTTGATGGCATGTATTCAGATTGAACCGAATAAGCCGGATGCATACAACAATATTGGGATTATAATGCTGAAAATGGAGAGAAGAGATCTGGCTGTCACTTATTTCAGGAAAGCACTGGAGGTGGATCCAAACTATAGCATAGCCCAAAAAAATCTGATTTCTCTTTCTCTATCAACGCAAGTCGAGGCGCAATAACAAAATATATCACAGACGCCGACAGTGACTGATTATGACCTACCTTTATTGTGATCAAAAAATATGCCGACATCCTAATATAAAAATTGGACCGGTTTGAGGAAAGTAGGTCAGCTTCTCTCTCCCATATTCGAAAAAACAAAGCTAACATGCAATCCAGAATCCCCATTCTTTACTGTTAAACGGGCTATACAAGCATTCTATAGCATTAAACCCTTCCCGATGGAGGAACAACATAGGAGGAAATGTTGTTAATGGAAAACTCCCCCTGTATTGGAAGAAAAAATGATTATCAGGATAACTGCAGGGATTTATCTTGGCCCCCCTCCCTTGCTTCTCAGAACTCATGGCAATCAGGATAGAATCTCTTGCCCTACGCATTTTATCCCACGAGAAAACTTCTTCACGAGAGTTCATCTAAAATCATGCTTCATGTATTTAGATGTTAGCAATAGGTTAGCAAAAATGAAAATTAGAAGAGTATTATAAAATCAAAAATGTAGATATTTGTTACTCTTAATACACATAGATGATGAATGAAATATTTCTAAGATTTGCGTTTGAAATAAATGATCTATGACTAAGCTTATCGGAGGGAATGCCGAACTGTGCAACGTCTTGTTCGGCATTTAGCATTAAGTGACTAATACATCACTTCCAGTAATCTACAAATCCATTTTTGATGATGTAGGACGGACCATTGGGTCGTCGGTTGGCGTATTCAACATATTCCTGAATATCTGACACCGACTGTTTGAACCACAACCATAATCTTGAATCCACGTTATACACAGAGGAGGCATAAGCCCATTGTTCGAACAACAAACTCATGCTCTTGTTTGTGTGGAAGGAACAGTGAACCGGCAAGAGATAAAACCATGAGGCATCACACGGAATGCTTTCACAAACTAACGTGTGCAGACCAAGAACACCATTATCTGATACCAATGCCTCAACTGAGTCAAACTGCTCTCTTAGTGTGAAGTGTTCAAATACGGAGGTCGTTAGTACAAAGTCAAAACGGCCTGGGTTAATCTCATCATCATTCAAGTAGTCCTCTCGGCGAGGCATGTACCTATCATATTTTAGTAATGTGTGTCCTTCGTTTCGAAGTAATTCAGAGAGCTTGCCATCGCCACAGGCATAGTCAAGCCATTGGCCGTCTCCTTTCAGCAGCCCTATTATGGCGGCATCGCCCAACACCGTTGCCTGACTCTGTAATCTCGCAATCCACCGCAGATCATCTGGATTGACATCTTTTCCTTGGTAAGTTGAGTGGTATTCGTGATTTAGTGAGGTCCACTCGCTGACACTCATATCTGCATGGGTCTTGGACATCGAAAAGCCGCAGTTTGGACAACGCCAGTAGTCAACCTTGGTGAGGCCAAAAGCATTAAAGTCTTTTGAGAAGTAATATGCCATGCTACTATTACAAATAACACACCTCATAGCTCATCCTTCATTTCAGCAATTTTTATAGGCTGAACAATTAATATACGAAGGTACCTACTAGTCGTTTATCTGTATATCAACAATTCACGTACGGGGACATATACCTTCATTCATTATATTGCATCAACGCTTTTTTATAAAGCACCTAACAATGAAGTCTTCCGTTATTTGAAATTGATCCAGAAACGTCATATTTTGCACTATGTATTGTGAGATCGGGTCAGCAGAGGGGAAAGTAAATATCCTGGGAAAGAGTGTATAGTGTGCATCCTTATCTACCGATAAAGGATAAAGCTGTGGATAGCGTTCAAAGACAAATGCCACTTTCGGCTCACGCCTGTCATTTTTCATCCTGTTAATTGCAGCTTGATAATAACTAAATGGACACTCAACATCGATAAAAGAGCTATCGAGTGCAGGCCTGCGTCTCGCTATCATATGTATCATCGGCGATTTGATGTATGAAATAATAAAATCTCCCTCTCCCGTATAACGGTGAGCAATATTGTCAATCCAATTGTACAATGCCTTATAAACCAGATTTGTTTTGATTCCTTTTCCAAACCCTTTATCTATTTCTACTGTGGCCTGCTCTGGCACCACATCAAAATAAGTAAATCTCCAATCAGACCATGCAGTACTGTAATAGAATGGCGCAAAGAATATTAACAAAATCAGAAATCTAAGCGGATAAGATTTTACACTTATTTTCTTATGGGATAATGTTAGAATGGCCATTGACCCAATGACAGGGATAGATGAATGCATTACAGTCAATAAACCAAAACTCGAAAAAACGCTGCTGCTCGCGGCTATAATGATGCATGGAATGACTAGAACAATACCTATGACATCGGTTCTTTTAAACTTGCTATAAACCTTCATCTTAAAAAAAATGTAACATATCAAGATGATGAAGAATGATATCAATAAAGAAGAAAACCACATGGGCCGGCTGAAGAAAACAAACCCTTCAGGATATGATATCAAGCCAAACAGAGATGTGTCGATAATGAAGTAGATTACAGCAGAGAGAACAGTAAAGATGATAATAAAATACCTCATGCGTAATCTTAATAAACAATAAAGAGAAGCGATCAGATAGATTATCAAGATACAGATGCGTTCAATAGGCGCCCAATTTATTCTTACAAGCGCTTCTCTTGAGTGGTAGCTTGTTGCCGAAATAAGATTGATGGAAGAAATTACATTCTGAATATAAGAAATATTGAAAATGACTATAAATACCATCCAGCAAATAATCCCCGGGGCCAATGTATAACATAAGTCTTTGAAGTTATAGTATATGGAATCTATTTTCCATTTGCGGAGAAAATAAAACAGTATAATAGGGGAAAATAAGACGACGCTTAGATGAAGAAGATTGAAGCTTATTAGCCATAGAAAGAAACCAGCTATAATGAATAAGGCACGCCTTGGTATGATAAATGTTTGATTAAGGCCCAGTAACAAAAATGAGAGATGGGGAGTGATGAATAGATTTTGGTATGAGTAATAGTTTAAATTGGATATCATGAAGACAGGGTCACTTCCCGTGAATGCAAAGATTGAAAATACAAGCGGCAGGTACCAATATTGTCCATGTATCTTATAAAGAGATAAACTGAAAAGTGCCAGTGCGCATATTGTTAAGATGTATTGCAATTCCCTGAATCCCAAAAGTGTAACATCAGGCCATATTCTAAAAAAAAGACTGTTAATAAAAGGGGACAGATCTATCGCGCCTCTAATTTTATCTTGGAATAAGAGATCTCCGACAGTCAAGCGCCAAGCCTCTGTCATATGATAGCCCTCATCAATAAAATTGAATCCGTAATGCAGCCTTTCCCAACCGAAAGTAGCTGCCGTTATAAAGATGATAAATGAAATGACAAAAAAGGGGAGTTGGCTGATAATCACGCTCTTAAATTTATTCACTCTGATGGAATCTCTTTCAAAAATTATATTTTGCCCGCAAGCATCTTTTCCAATTTCAACAGGTCTTTCTTCCTCTTTTTGATCCGTTTGACGGGGACGCCTGCATAAATCCACCAGGGTTCAAGACTTTTCGACACCATACTCATTGCACCCACTGCCGCTCCTTCCCCGATAGTGACCCGGGGCAATATTACTGTGCCAGCACCTATAATTACATGCCTTCTCAAAATAACCCTGCCTCCATAGGTTTGCATATATTCACGAGGAACCGTTGGATTTGTCAGAAATGCACCCGAGTAATCGTCCGATGAACTATATATCAGGACATTTGCCGAAAGGCCGGCAAAATCTTCCATGACTATACCTTCATGCCCCCATAACCCGCAAAAAGCTGCTATATGAACATATGCACCCAGTGAAATACTGCCACTGAGTATGCAGAAGTCATCGATCCTGCTATTATCCCCTATGATCATATGCTCCGGCCCGTATAAACACGATTTACGGCTTATCTTGACATTTTTCCCGCATTTCTTAAGACCGATCTGCCTGATGTCTTCATCAGTATAATATGCGGATTCAGACATTTATCTTGTACTCGCTGTTCTCAAAATTTCCAATAATATGATTAATACTTTCATCTTGTTTAATCTTCATCGCCTTCATATATTTTATCTATGATATACTTGTCCCTGTTTCGCACCTGCGAGAGCGTACGCCACAAATATTCACCTGTGATACCCTGCATGAGCAATTGGA
>JBEKJA010000138.1:0-7466 GCA_050011475.1 Syntrophales bacterium | reverse complement strand
ACATAGAATTTATGTCCAAATAGGATTTTACAAGCCAATTTGTCTGAGTAGGAGCGGCACATAATTGACTGGCAGATATAAATCTCAGCCTGTTACCCGCTTGCCCATCCGCCTCATGGACTTGTTGTTCAAAATCGCTCAACATGATACCGGCCTCCCTTCGGGTGAAAGCCATAGAAGTCGTTGAAATTTTCCTTTTTTTGTTCTGTAATGACCCGGCAACCTGCTCAACCGCGCCGGATTCTTACAGGCGCCGTCAACTCCAAGAGGCGTTAACAGACGATCAAATAAATTGCTTTTGATATGTGTCTGCCAGTCATCCGTCGTGGCTATACCGGCCAAGTTCGAGACATCAAGCCATGCGTGAATGCTTTTTCCGCCGCTGTCGATCAGGGCGACAACCGGCAATCGGATCGCAGACCAGAAGCGGAGCTGTTCCTCTCTTAAAAGATCATCAAATTCCACCAGGACATAGAGAAACTTCGTCACATTGCGATCACCACGGAGCGTGGTCTTATCGCCTGATTTTGTTGGAACTGGCATTCCGCTCAAAGGATTGATGATTATGTGCGGAGAGGTTTTTCCACCGTTGTGGAAATAGTGGATCCACTCAGAGGCGGAGCGGATGGTTTCCCCCAGGATACCGGGTTCGTCGTGTTCGCCAATCCAGACAAGGTTGTTTGGCTGGAACATGATTTCAAGAAAGAAGGCAGGGTCGTCTTGAAGCTCATGCCAGAGGCGGATGGGTGAAGCGTCCCATAGGTCACCCTCGTCGCTAAATTTTCCCTGGTTGATGATATTCCGGAGCGCAACCTTGCCATTATGGACTACTGGTTCAGGGCGTGGCTGTGAGGTGAAGACGCCGTCATGGTCCGCCATTGCCTTGCGGATAGCGTCCGTGATTTCGTGGTCAGGGATTCGCCTGGTTCCCTGGGGTATGGAGCGCCGGAGGTCTTGAAAGATTTGTTCGGCAGGCAGCTCAGCCAAGATTCCAAGATTCGCAACGGTCAGTAAAAAGGTATGGCAACCACATCCAGGAGGTGGGATGGAAGATAGTTTTTCTCGGTAGCGTTGAAGTAAGTTAATGGCCTGCCTCCTACAGAATAACTCGGCTTTTCTCCCGGAGATAATCTAAAAGAGAGTTTCGGGGATAGCCGCAGACACGACCGCACATTATCTTCTCTTTCGGACCCCTCCCTAACGAATCATCATTAGCGACAGTTCTCGGCGCAACAGGCAGCACGTCCCGCCAGTGGTACCAGTTTCTGAAAACAATAGGTGGCAACACTTTTTCGAGTTCAGTAAAATCAACCGCTTTTTCGTTTTTTCCCACTGTAAATCTCCTAAGGAAGTCATGATTTTCACGACGTATCATCGCGAAGGCTTCACTTAGATAGTTGGAAAATTCCAACTATTGAGAAAATATAAGGTTGGAGAAAACAAGTCAGACAGGAGTTATCTTATTGGTTTTATGGGTGAATATTTTATTAATATTTTTTCGCAGTTCTCCAACATTACGAGTTGGAAATTTCCAACATTCTGTGGGGTAGATAGTAGTAAGATTAGTCTTCTTGGATTAAGTATTCGTCTTCTATGGGATTCCCGACTGGTGGGAGATGATCTGTTGTAAGATAAGACCTTGCCCGGTTAGGTCCAAGCCATCCACTTTCACAAGCGATTGCCACGGCGGCATTAAGTTGATCCTCTATCTTATATTTTTGGGTCTCTGCCTCTTCATCGCCTCTTTTTGATAATATTCTTTTTTGCTCCGAAAGTACTTCTATTTGTGACAACAACTGATCTTTGGATAATTTCTTAAAACCTTCTATATCAGCATCGCTGTGTCTTTTTATTTCGAATGTGAACCTATATGTCCCTGGTTGTTCTTCTCTTGCCAACTCATATACCTTGTATCTTTCCGGCAGTTGTAATTGGTAAGTTTCATTAAAAAAAGATACTAATTTTTTGTTAATCTCGACAAGTACCTTCCGTGCTGAGTCATATGATTTTTTTCTCTCCCTGTTTGCTCCGTGAGCCTTACCAACACAAAAAAAATGCTCCTGGGAATTTAAAATTTTAATAAGTGCCTTCCAAGTATTTGGACTTTCTTTTTTAAATCCCAACTCTTTCATTCCGTATGTTTTAGCTCTCTTGCCGCCCTCCCTAATTCTGATTTCCGTATCGCTCACATAAGAAACCTGCAAAGAACGTACGGAGCTCTCATAATCTCTAATTTCATTAGCGGTTTGTGGCGGTTGTTTTTGGGGTTTGATTTCTTGAGGGGTCAGTCCCTTATTCACTTCCTGTGATTCCACGTCACCGGTCAGGTCTTTGATTTCATTGGCTTCTTCATCAACACGTCCTTCTTTATCCCCTTGCGAAGGTCGCTGTTTCTGAGAGGCAGGTATCGACTGAATTTCTTTGGGAGGGGCTATAATGTTAAATTCCTTTAGAATAGATAGGACTTCCTCAGCTTCATAAATATACTTTTTTACGCTCTCAACTGTGAAATCTCCACCCATGCAATCGGGGGGAATGATCGGCTCTCCCACTTGTTTCTCGTATATCCATCTCGCAGCGTCCTTTATTCGGTCCTCTGGTAATTCTTTTAATTCTGTTAATATCGAACCTTGATAAGGATATCTCACTCCAATCGGCGATTGAGGATGTCTCGCTCCAACCGAACCTTGATAAGGATATCTCGCTTCAAAATGTTGATGGGGTTTCGGATCCCTTTTTATAGTCCTTATCTGATTCTCAATTTCTTTCTGGGTCCATTTCTTCAGTGGAAGCGTGTCATAATTAACAACTCTCATACCGGTTGCTTCGTCATGGGGGGTTAGCTTGCCATCCTTGACAGCCTTAAAAAGTTCAAAACCTTTTACACCAAAGTTACAAATTTCTTGTCCTGAGTACCATCTTGGTTCTGTCCCTCCTATCATCGCCCTGTCCTCTCAAAGCACCCTCACAATTTATTGGGGGGCAGCGGGTGAGGATCCCGTTTTCGGCCTGCAGAGCCTATCCCCCTGGGTATCTATCACTTTTAAGAGTTCGCAACCTATCCGGCTTCTTCCTGGCCTTCCTTCTCAGCCACATGGACTTGCCATGACTGCCCCAAGGCCTTCGCCGCATCCTTCAGCCTGTTTTCACTCATATGGGCGTACCGTTGGGTCATCGCGTTTGTCTTGTGTCCGAGTAACTTCTGGACCGTGTAAAGGTCTGCCCCCTGATCGATCAGCCAGCTCGCATAACTGTGGCGGCACGAGTGGAAGCAAATCTGCATACGGGGATCGTCAATGCCGTCATTCAGTTTCAACTCTTCAACGGTCCTCGCAAACGTGACGGAAATGTGGTCCAATTTCCCATTACGGCCATGAAAGACATAATCCGATTGTTTCCCCCGGGGTCGGTTACGAAGCATATCTGTTGCCTGTTCCGTCAGGAATGCATAACGGGAGCCTGCCTTTGCATCTCGGACCGTTAGGACCCCTTTATCCAAGTCCACGTCTTGCCAAGTCAGAGAGGCAATTTCCCCGAAGCGTAAACCAGCATGAAGTGATAACAAGGTCATATCATGGACATCAACACTTTTTCCAGCCAATGCTTTCAATAGCTTTTCGGCCTCCTCACGTTTCAAGAAGCGCATCCTGCCATTGTCCACTTTGGGGCTTTTCACTTTTAATGTTGGTGATTCCCCATCATACACTCCCAAGCATTTCGCTGTGTTAAATATCTGCCTGACAACAGCCAAAGCGTATCCAATGGATCGTGGGGATTGTTCGCCCTCTACCATGGTCTTTTTGATTCTTTCTAAGTCAAAAGGGGAAATATCTTTCATGGGTAACTGGCCCAGGGTAGGGGAAATCCATTTATTAAACAAACCCTCCTCACGGTCTACAGATCTTGGTTTCTTGTTGGCTTTAGCTTGCGGCAGGTAAGTATCCGTAAAGAAGCGTTCAAAGGTAATGGCTTCTTTTTCAAGTCGCTCCTGCTCCGCCTGTTCCTGTGCCACTCTTTCTTCTGCAAACTTCCTTTTTTCCTTCGGTGATTTTGGCCCCGATCCGGCTTTGACATTTGCTTTGTATAGCTTCAGCTGTGTAAGCGCATACTCTTCAAACCCCATATTCGGATCATTTCTCCGGGCTTCCTCTGGAATGCCATCGGACCACCAACCAACGCCGTAATTATAATCTCTCCCATCAATCTTGAATCTGACCGAATAATAACGGTCTTTTTTCTTGCCATGCCGCCGGACCGGGTGCTCGTAGTACCGAAGCCCTTTGTGCGCTGTTTTGATCCACTTCATGATCACCTCCGCATATAAATGCCTAAATCTTTTACCGCTATTTTACCGCTTTTTCTCCTGAAACAGGGTGTTTCATTAGCCCTCATTGTGGAGGCATGATAGATCTAAGTAGTTTGTATGTCAAATGTTATTTGCTTAATTATGAAAGGTCGTGAAAGGCATAATATCGGAATTACGATCCGGTGATCGGGCGCTTCGTGATGGCGGATACCATGGTGCCGGACATCACCGATACCCAGACGCTCAATCCCTACAGCTAGCTACTGCCTGAACAACCCCCTGAAGTACAACGACCCCACGGGGGCATACGCCTAAAACCAAAAAAGTCATTGATGTGACCTCCACTATATTCCTTGCCGGGGCAACATTGACCAAGCTCGGTGGATGTTTAATAATTGTTGGTACGGTAATCACGATTTTGCCTTTAATCTCAATATTATTTTTAAGTGCTCCTAAACCAAACGTTATTGCTTATTTAACCACTACCGCCATATCAATGACCCTTGCTTGCATTATGTTCATAGTCGGTATTCCAACTCTGTCTGTATCCATTTCCAGGTCACTGAATGCAGAGAAACCGGCAGAGCCGACGCGATATTGGAATATGCTGCAGCCTTTTATTTTATGCGCCCCTCTTCCTTAAGCAGGTTACGCAATTCCTTTTTCAGCACCTTGCCAAGAATGTTCTTTGGCAGCGATTCGCGAAACTCCACATACTTGGGTACTTTATAGGAAGCCATATTTTCCTTGCACCATTCCCGGAATTCTTCAACTGTCATGCTCTGTCCCGGCTTCGGGACGACACATGCCATGACCTCTTCCCCGTAAATTGGATCGGGAGCGCCAACCACAGCCACTTCCATCACCTTCGGATGCGTGTACATGATCCCTTCAATCTCCTTGGGGTAGATGTTTTCACCGCCGCGGATGATCATCTCCTTTTTGCGGTCCACGATAAACAGGTAACCGTCTTTGTCTTTATAGGCCATGTCTCCGGTATGCAGCCACCCGCCTCGGAGAGTCTGGGTTGTTTCTTCGGGCTTGTTGAAGTAGCCTTTCATGACATTTACGCCGCGGATGCAAATCTCCCCAACTTTTCCCTGCGAAACTTCTTTGTCATTTTCGTCAAAAAGCTTGATTTCGGATTCCGCGAATGGAATTCCGATGGAACCAATCTTACGAACACCGTCAATGGGATTCGCTGTAGCGCCGGCTGTCCCTTCAGTAAGGCCATAACCCTCAATGATGATCATGTTGAACATTTTCTCGAACTGGCGGATGGTCTCGACGGGCATGGGAGCGGCTCCGCAAACACCATAGCGAAGCGAACTGACATCGACATTCTCCGATCCGGGCGTGTTGAGAAGAATTTGATAGATGGTGGGGACGCCGCTGAAGATCGAAACCCGATAACGAGCTACGCACTCCCAGAACTCGGAAGCTGAAAACCCTTTTCGCAGAATGATTTGGGCACCGGCATAGATGGGAGACGTTCCGGTGATGACTAGGCCGTTCACATGGAACAGGGGTAGGAAACACAGCACAACATCGCTCTCGCTGATGTTGGCGAGCTTCCCGGCCTGCAAGGAATTGGCCAAAATGTTCCGATGGGTAAGTAGGACACCCTTGGGACTTCCGGTAGTACCCGACGTATAGACAATAGTGGATATATCCTCAAGATCTATGGTTTCTTCCGGAGCTGAGCCTTTTTCACCAAGCATCGCTTCATAGGAAAGGCCCGCGTCTTGAGTACCCCGCTTAATGATATGTTTCAGTGCCGGGGTCTGACCTTTCATCTTATCGAGATGCCCTTGGTACACTGTGTCGACAAACAGGGCGACTGCCCCGGAATCGTTGAGAAGATATTGAATCTCTTTTGTTTGCCACCAGCAGTTGACCGGGCCTGCAATTGCACCAAGCTTGATGATGCCGAAGTAGGCGTAATAAAATTCGGGCGAATTATCCATCAGGATACAAACCCGATCACCCTTCTTCACACCCAGCTTGTGAAGGCCTGCGGCGATCCGGCTGCTCCGCATGTCCATATCGCGGTAAGTAACGTCCTCATCGTAGAAACGAATGAGGGTCTTATTTGCGTAGTACTGTCCCTGTTTGGTAATTAACTCTCGAACACTACCGAATTTCAACTCCATCCCGGTTCCCTCCCGCAAGTATTTAACAGAGTATGTTTAAGTTTTTTTCAAAGTCTTTGCAATGGAAAATGGTTTCTGGTAATAACTTCACGGAAATATATTGACAGCACTAATTATTTGAAATGATTAGTGTCGTCAATAGCTTTAACAATATGACTTTCCCTGCTTTTACTTCAAAATGGTTACTGCGTAACCATACCGTAACCACATTTATCACTTACTTACTTCTTTTTAATGCCGTGGGCTTTTTCGTATTCTTTATATTTTTTATAAAGCTCATGTTTGCTATCTGATATTCCAGTTACATCACCTGTAATAGTGGCTTTATTCATATCAAGGTTTAAGCAAGCCATGCTCATAAATAAATCTTCCTGTTTGCTTTCACCATCAGGCCACTGTGCATATCTATCATATTTTTCCCTAATTGCCGTACATTTCGCGTCAGCCCTCTTATATTCATGCATGTCAATAGGTTTCTTTACAACAATCGAATACAAATCATCCAGCGCATCAAAATATGCATCTGTAAGCGTAATGAAGGTTTTAACTGGGATTGCCTCTTTTGCATTCACTTTAGCACTTCCAGCAAAACAAGTTGAAACCCCTACCAACATCAACGCTGTAACAAAAAGAACAGTGAGCTTTTTCATGTCATCTCCTTTCAGGAGCTGTTTGCAATACTACCTTCTTTAATCTAATGCAAGCACCCTCAAATAGTATTGCTTGACTTTTGATATAAGTATTAGTATATTACTATCAAATAAGTAAGTTTGGATAGAAATTTTGAAGTACAAAGACAAGCCACCATACTATTTTAGGGTATCGGTGGTTTTTTTTGTCATAGTGGAAATCCGACTTAAGAGAATTTTTGAAGAAAGGAGGAAACAAGCTATGTCAGAAGGAAAAGTTAAATTCTTCAATGAAAACAAAGGCTTCGGATTCATCGAAAAAGATGACGGTGGAGATGTGTTTGTTCATTACAGCGCTATCTCAGCTAGCGGCTTCAA
>JBEKJA010000137.1:0-6816 GCA_050011475.1 Syntrophales bacterium | reverse complement strand
ATCGCAACGGCAGAGCATGAGAATATCTACCCTGCCAAAGTCGCTTTCCTGAAAGGGATGATATTGCAAAACGAGGGTGATATAGCCGGGGCGATCACTGCCTTTGAACGATCAAAGCAAATCGACCCCTCCTATACTCAGTCAGCCGATTTTCAGATCGGTGTCAGCTACATGGTTCAACGTAAATACAGTATTGCGAAGGAGCGCTTCGAGGCTGCCATCACGCAGGATCCCCTTTCCGACCTGGCCACTTACGCCCGCCGCTACCAGGATATCGTAGAACAGCGCAGCTATATTGAGCGCCCGCTCCGCCTGACGATCAACGTAATGGGCCTGTATGACACCAATATGCTGGCCATCTCCGGACCTGTCGATGTAGCGCCGCCGCAATACAATATATATGCCAACAATGCCCAGAAGAGAAGCCTGGCAACAATGGATTCCATCCGCCTGGATTATGTCCCGATTCTCGAGGGACCATTTATTTTCAATGCGAGTTATGGCGCGGCTGCTACCGCTTATCAGAAAAACGGCACTTCTTACAATACCATTGCCAATTCATTCTCCGTCGCTCCGGGAATCAGTATTGGTAACTTTGCAATGAATTTCCTGGGCAATTATACCCACGTGCTTCGGATGGACCCGAGTTTCAAACGCTATTCGGAGGCCTTCGAGGTCGGTCCCTTGTTTCGCTACCTCGTTGCAAACGGTCATATCCTGCAATTCTTTGCAGGTTACGCCGGAACAAACTATTTCAAAACGGTGGAGAACCCGGAACTGGAAGACCAGAGTTCCTGCGGTTTTGAAATGAATGTCAGTTGGTTCTGGTTATTCAACGAAAATGGGATATTCAACCTGAAATATACAATAAATATGAATAACGCCAACGGAATCGATTATGACAATCGGAGCCACCAGATCGATGCGAACCTGATTTACCCCCTCACGAAAAAACTTAAGCTCCAACTATCCGGTGATGCCACTTTCCAGGATTACAGCCATGAGAACATATTCTTCTTTAATCAAAAACGGCATGACAGGATTTATACCGGTTCGATAGGCTTCATATGGGATGTTCACAGGACGGCAAGCCTTCTGGTCCAGTATACGTATACATACGCTTATTCCAATATCTATGCGTATGATTATTCACGGGACATCGTTTCGGCAGGAATGGAGCTTAGATTCTAGAGGGGGCACATTATGGGACACAGAGTAAATGCATGGCGATGGATCTCAATGCTCGCATTGGCATGTCTGATCATTCCGGTATGGGCAATAGCCGCACCCGTGGGAACAATCACTCATGTTGAAGGCACCGTAGACCTTACCGCTGTCGGGAAAGCAGCCCGGGAGGTTTTCAAAGAGGAACCGGTCAGTGAGGGGGACATTCTGCGGGCGAAAAGCCACTCCAAGGCAGAAGTGACTTTCACTGACGGCAATATTTTACGCCTCGCAGAAAACACGCGGGTAAAGATATCATCTTATCAGATCAGAGAAGGAAAGCAGATCTTTGTTGACCTTTCCAGGGGAAAAGTTCAGAGCATCGTCAAGAACCTTTTGAAAAACAGCCGATATGAAGTGCATACGCCAACGGCTGTCTGCGGTGTAAGGGGAACCGACTTCTTTGTATTCTTCCAGAGTGGCGTCAGCGGGGCTTCCCCGCGAGAAGGAACGATTTATGTTTACAATCCGAAGTTCCCTGCTACGGTAGCAACGGTAACGGTCGGACAGGAAGCTATCATCGGAAACACAGATCAAACCCCTGTTCTCCAGCCGACCTCGGAAACAGATATGAATAACCACCTGAAAGATACATCACCAGCCGAGCAGCCGCCGCTAACCGATGAAACCACCCCCCAGCGAGACACACTGCTTCAACCGCCGCTTCTTAATACGGGCGAATCATTGTCCCAAATTAATTATTTCAATGAAACAACTCCTGGAGCTCCTCCGGTAATTCCGAACAATGACATCATCGATAACGGGGTGAATGGAGGTGTATTCGTAACAAATATTGATCTCTTCACACAGACACTTACGTCGGCAGTAAGTGGAAGGCTGTCGATATCTACAGCCAATGATCTATATATTTATGCCAATATCATTGACTACCAGCAACCCGCCATAGGCGGAATAGACGGACTTATGACGGATGGGACACGTTTAACAGGCTATATTGGCGGAATCCCGGGTTCATGGTCGGGGTTGTTCCGCAGTGTTTACCTGCAGGGGCAGAATGTAGGGTATGCCACTGGAGATCTTTCCGGGGGATTCAGTGGCCGAATCATAACGGCAAGAGGCATGTTCACCATGAATTCAACCCTTGGACTCGCTGACAGCCCATTGGAGAGTTTTACCCTGCTTATGCCTGTTTTTGAAAATATAGATACTTCAGGCGGTATCATTCAGACACCCCCATCCTTAACAGTCGGGTACAAGACCTCAACAGGCAGCATCGTCAGTGTCTGGGGTCTGCTTAATCCCACCAGTACATACAAAAATGATGGTGCCTCATCTCTGACATGTGGTACTTCTGGTACATCAACCTTTACAGGCAGTCTTTTTTATATGCTTGGTTCGAGCAGTCTATCCGAGCATTTAATGGACCAAAAATATAAAGTCATGCTAGACGGCAACGTTCAATATCTTGACACTGCTTACTTGGGCAGCATTGATTTATCTTATAGGGGAACATACAGCCAGGCCATTAATACATCGGGGCAGCACAGCGGTGCAAATATTGGTGCGGGAACCTACACGCTTAACCCGCTCGATTTCAGCAGTTCAATAGACAACAGTTTTACTTACCAGGCTACCAATAACGGAACCAATTGGTCTTTCTCACAAAACAATTTCGAAGGGCTGATGGGTGGCATCGGGACTTGGTGGACATCAGGAACCAGCGACCTGTATTTTATGGGTAAGATGAGCTTCAGCAGTTCGATTACTGTTTCTCCCGTTTTCCAGGCCGAAATGAACATGACCAATTCATCCGGCGCCTACCTCACACTGCTCGGGGGTATCAAAGACAGCACAAACAGCATCAGCGGGTTCATGCAGGGAATCTACATGAAGGCAAACAACAAAGTGGGCATTATCTACAGCACTGATACTTCCGAAAATGAAACAATCAGTGGAACGTACTATCCCGGTTTAGGAATGTGGCAAGCCAGTGGCACCGCTTATACATACGCGATGGGCACCATCGATACGATATCTAATCCCAAGTGGATATTGTCGAACTTCGTCAGCGAGTTGTCTCAACAACAGAGTCCAAGCTCATACAACTTTGGTGTCCCCGGTCTCGAGGACGACTCGCAGTCCACGATGAATTATCTTGGAGAAATTGACAGGGTTCAGTATGATTTCGGCATACTCGGTCCAACAGGAACCGGCAGCCTCTTTGGCATATGGTCAAGCGTCATGGGCGGTTCTTACAATACAATAGCCAATCCCGGCGGCTACTGGAACTGGTCTATTAATGATCCGCCAACCGCACCGACAACACCACCGACCAGCCCTTCCGAATATATCAGTATCCTGTTTACACCAGCAACAGATACAAGTAATGCATTAATCGGCAATTACGCCTCAGGCATCGTGAATTGGACTTCCGCACAAACATTCGTTGCCGGCGGTGTTATAAAGGGTACGTTCGATCCGACAACACCAAGTACTTGGAATGTAGTGGGTGCCGGAACATTTATGGAAACAAAGACCTTCCTGGATACGGTTAATGTCATGACTGATACGCAAAAGGCAGCTTTCGAACAGGCCACCAAGATTCCGGCCTTCGAAGTGGGGTCAGTAAATCTGGCTGGTTCCGGCAAATACGGCACCGATACCCTTTTCGTCAGCATGAGCAACGTCCAGTTCTTCCAATTCTCGACGGATTCCAACAACCCAAGGATATGGGCCTCAGAGAACGTGAACGGACAATTTGGAGATGTCACGGGTACGACTCCTCCGGTCGGGACAACTGCGTCTCTGAATTCCACAAGCGGCGGCACATTCAGTAATGTCTTGTTTACGGTCCAGAAATGGGGCAACAATCAATGGGGGGCTACGGTCAATGGTTCCGGCTCCGTTACAACTACAACAACCGCCGGCAAAGCCTATGTAGCCATAAAAGGCGGCGCTGCAGGAACTTACACTTTGCCTACGACAACGTCACCAACCGGGTTATTCACTGGCACGGGCTCCGGTTCATCGCGACCGAATGGAATATGAACTATAAAACCCCATTACAGGAGTCATTATACTATGAAACGTCCGTTCTTTTCGATTGCATTGCTGATTATGCTGATTATTGTTGTGCCTGCCTGGGCGGCCAGCGACCTGAAGATTGGTGTAATTGATATGGATAAGATCCTGAAGGATTCCAAAGGGGCGAAAAAGGCCCAGGAACTTTTGAAGGAAGATTTTCAGTCAAAGCAGAACAAGCTGGTATCCAAAGAAAAAGAGGTTCGGAAGACCGAGGATGAACTTAAAAAGTTGGAAGGAAAAGGCAACCCTGAGGATGTTAAGGAAAAGCGCGATCGATTTACCCAGCAGGTGAAAGAGTACAAGCGCCTCCAGAGCGATCTCGAAGAGGAATTCAAGAAAGATAAAATGGAGATGACACAAAAAGTCCTGGATGAGATCAAAGAAGTGGTCAACAGCTTTGCAAAAAATGAAAAATATACATTGATTCTTGAAAAGAAACAGTACATCTGGGCGACTGATACCACAGACATCACGGACCGCATTATCAAGCTTTACGATGTAAGGAACTGAGTAAACGAATCCTACCCGGTGCCCTCCTATAGGGTCATTGCGAGCACCTGACCCCGATGCTTCGCAATGGGGTTATTCATGGGAGAAACATGCTCTTTAAATCCCCCACTCTCTCCCCTTTATGAGGGGGGGAGAGTGGGGGGAGCCTTTATGAAAGGGGGAAATATGAAGTACCATTTTACCCCCCTTAGAAAAGGGGGACTGGCGGGATTTTATCTTGGTGAAGTGGTGTTGCGAAAAGCAACATGTCCATGATAAGTAGAATTAAAGCAGGCGGGGTGTTTGCTATAGTGCTCTTTAAGGCGGATTTTTCGACCTTCGACTCAGAGCCTACATAATTTGCAACCTCCACTCGCCCCTTAACTTGACTCATCCCTGAATAGATTACCCGTTGGTAAGATTGCCGCGCTTTGCTCGCAAGGACATCTGAAGGCGTTATGGCAGTAACCGTTCTGCTGCATTGGGCAGGCAGACAGTGCGGGTGACGCCCAGCGGTTCATTGGCAAATACAATCATGAATGGGACTTCCCCTCCGGGCTCGATCCGATCATTTGAAACGGTACTGCCCTGGGGCAAGGATAGCTTTTTCTGCATTTCCATATCGGATAGGCCGGCCAGTTCAGTATCCGTCAGTACATTGCCACTGTATGCCGTCTGGGCAGCAAGAACATTGCCGCCCCCATCCAGAAGCTCCGCACGGATTTGGATACGTGTCATCGGATATTTTGAAGTGTTTAAGGCCTGACCTTCGAGAACCCTTACATTCCCTACAAGCCAGTTGCCCACATAACGCTGCTGAAGCTGCGTTAGTTTTACATATGCGGGACCAGATTCCTCCGGGATGGAATGCTTGATCAAAAACCCAATCACCGGTGTTGATCTTAGTGCATTCATCACCGCCCTGGCGGCGTTCGGATTCATTGAAAAGTACCAGACAGGCCCCAACGCGGCAGCCAGCAATGCTATAACCAGCAGGAGAAGTGCTGCTTTCCAGGGCTGTATGCCCTTCACTGGTGAAGGGCGTAAAATATTTTGCTCTTCCGCTGAAGGCCCCACAGTTACTTCCGGTTTTACAATAGGCGCAGTCTGCCTGGCTTGCGGCGACTCCGAGACAGAGGCCTCAGCCGCTCCCTGAGCGGCAGAAGTTACGGATGATCTGATCGACTTTTCGAAAAATACGTGTTCGCATCGGCTGCAGCGGAACCAGGCCCCACCCACTGGAATCGTACTCTCCTCAAAACGGAAGCGTGTGTGGCATTTTTCACAGATTATGATAACCATTTCTTTCCCCCTCAGTCATTGCAAGCGAAGCAATGACATTTAAAGATCACTCTCGAATTACATATATATCCGGCCAATATCGATCTTTCTCGCTGCAGTCCAAGCCGTATCCGACAACGAAATTATCTTCGATTGCAAAACCCACGTAGTCAGCGACAAATGATTCTTTCCGCCGCTCCGACTTATCCAGCAGGGCGCAAACCCTGATCGAAAGCGGCTTCCTCTGGCGAAGAATGGCCATGAGCTTCACGATGGTCAGCCCTGTATCGATAATATCTTCCACGATCAGGACATCACGGCCCTGAATCGACATCTCCAAATCCTTTACAAGGTCCACATTCCCTGAACTGACTGTTCCGGTTCCATAACTTGCCAGCCTGATGAAATCCACTTCGCAGGGAATTGAGAGCCGGCGAATCAAGTCTGCAAGAAAAACAAACGCACCCTTGAGGACCCCGACCATCAGCAGCGTACCGTTTTCATAATCAGCGGATATTTCGTCAGCGAGCTCGGAGACGCGCTGTTCGATTTTTTCACGATCTAACAGGATTTCTTTATTCTGTGATGTTCGTATACCCATGTAGCTACCGAAAGTAGCGGAAAAGCCCTTATTTGTCAATGTTTGGAAAAATCAGTGTAAGAAGCACGTAAACTGTCCGGGTTTGTAGCACATAATCTGTCCGGTTTAGAATGGTCACCTGGGAGGTGGCCAATGAGACGGACAGAGTTGCTACAGGAGATCCGGAAGATGAGATT
>JBEKJA010000136.1:0-6845 GCA_050011475.1 Syntrophales bacterium | reverse complement strand
CCCTACTGTAATGGTCACGTACTCGCTCGCCCCGGTCGTACCACACCTCATATCCGGTTCCTGTTCGTCACCTCGCACTTTTGGATTGGGATTCCTCTAGACCCCATCTTACGATGAGGCCCTTGCCCTTCTCCTATCCTTCGGCTCCGCGATAACCTGGATCAGGGACTTTCACCCTGATAGTTCCCTACCATGTCCGGCCCGTTCTTCAATCTTCTTTCTCAAGTTCAGCTCCCGAGGCAAACACGTACCTATGACGTGCAATGTTTGCCCCAGTAGCTCCGAGGCGATGGCAGTGAACCCAAAGAACATCTATTGTCCTTAACCCTTTGCGAAAATACCGTAGGTGTTGCCAGGATCACACTTGTATCCTTTTATTGTTTTAAGTATCAGCCGCATAAATATTGTTGTACTGTTTCCTTAAATCTTTCTTTAAAATCTTCCCACTCGGATTCATGGGCAGTTTTTCAATGACGATTACTTTTTTCGGCAACTTATATCCAGCAAGTTTTCCCTTGCAAAACAGTAGGATCTCTTCTTCGGTGATTTGCTCATTTGGTTTTGGAACCACAAATGCAGTGACTCCTTCCATCCAACGAGGATGAGGAAGACCAAGGACAGCACAATCTGCCACTTTAGGATGACCAAATATGGCCCCTTCTATCTCTACGGACGAGACGTTCTCACCGCCCGTCTTTATTACATCCTTTTTCCGATCAACAAAATATAGATATCCTTCCTCATCCATCATAGCGTAATCCCCTGTGTGGTGCCAACCTCCTCTGAATGTGCTGCTTGTCTTCTCTTCTTCCTTGTAATAACCCAGCATAACAGATGGACTTCTTGCGACCATCTCACCAGGTGTCCACGGTGGCAGAGCGTTGTCATTCTCATCCACAACCTTCATCTCTACCGTGAAATGAGGTTGCCCTATCGGTTCCATCCCGGTAAACCCTTTTTCTCTCAAGGCTTGATATTTCCTCAGAATATCATCATGAAGTATCATGGCTCCCATCGGAGTCAATTCCGATTGCCCATAATAATTGATCCAATACACTTGAGGGAGTATCTCCATCCATTCCTTGAATAAGGTCTCCGGCGCCATTGCCCCAAAGGTCGCAATCTTCGTGACATTAGGGAAGATTGCGCGCAATTTTTCTTTAGGAAGCCCTAATTGCGAGATGTTGACGAAAATGGTCGGTGGGAAAGCAAAGAAGGTAACCTTTTCACCTGGGATCAGGCGCATAATCTCTTCAGGGGTTGTCTCGTAGTGTGTGACAACTTTCGCGCCTGCTGCAATAGCAACATGTGACAGGATCTGAATCGTGTGAAATAGCGGCATACTTTGTAAAAGCACATCCGTGGAACGCATACCGATACCGGCCATGAGTGTAAAAATCGTTGAGTGCCAGTTAATGTGCGAGTTCATGATACCTTTCGGCATGGCTTCGGTTCCGCTTGTGTACATCAGTGAATACACATCGTTCGCTTCAATCTCGACACTTGGTTCCTGGTCCGAATATTTTTCGGAGCACAAATCATCAAAATCAAACCAGCCCGCCGGTAGTGTTTTGTTTTTGGCAAGGTTGATCATGCAATAATGCTTCACGGTGGGCATATCACCCTGTAAGGTCGCGACATGATCTGCCAAATCATCATCAACAATAAACAGATTTACTTCCGCATGATTGATTAACTGAGTGATCTCCTTCCCTCTTAGCATATAATTCAGAGGGGTCGTCCAAGCTCCCATCTTCCCAAGACCATAGAGATAAATCAGATACTGCGGGCTGTTACGTGACAGGATGGCCACGCGATCTCCTTTCTTGATCCCGAGCTCTATTAAGGCATTGGCAAATCTGTTGACCGCTCTGTTCAATTCTCCATAACTGAGACGATGGGTTATACTTCCCTTGTAGCTATAAACCAAAACTTCTTTTTGGGGATGCCTCACCGCACTTCTTTTGAGAGAATCCCCGATACAGATCCGTCTCAGTAGGTTCATTTCCTGGCTGTTTTTCATTTTATCCTCCTTCAAAAATGGCCAGTGGTTTTAAAAGGCCATCTTCAACTTATGTCAAAGATCGTAAAATACTTTACATCCATAATGCTTCCCGTTCTTTTTTCTTCAAAGACTGCTTTGACTCTACCTCCCACCTTCACCTTCTTCGGATCTGTACTGTCCAGAAAATGGGTAAAACGGTTATCCGCACCATCAAGTTTTATAGATGCGTAACCGTAAGGTACGGGACGCTGGACGCCGGTATTTGGATCAACAAATCCAAATTGAACGATTGTACATGCCTCTATTGTTCCCTCATCGGAGACAGGAACAAGTTCATCCATGATCACATAACACGGGCCACAGACTTTCCTGATAGGCACATACACCGTGTTGCATTTGGGGCACTTGATTCCAATGAATCTTTTATTGTCTCTCAATTCCTGGAGAAACTTTGACCCGTATTTCCCAACGCTCCAATTGAAGGGCTGGCTGGCCTCACCCGATGATATGCTAATGAGTTCTCTGGTGTCCATCTTATCCATCATTTTTTCCTCCTTCATGTCTATGCAGGCTTTTTCTTTCCAAGGAGCAGCACGTCAGCCCACATGCATCCGCCAAAGCCTGTGGCTAGAGCAAGTTTCACGTCCTTCGGGACCTGACGGGTACCGGCCCTACCCATGACCTGCAAGGCCGCCTCGCCCACGCGGATCAGGGCCGTGGCCCCGATAGGATTGGAGCTCATCACACCGCCGGATGGGTTGACGGGCAGCTCTCCATCCATATCCGTCAAGCCATCCCAGACGAGACGTGGCCCTTCCCCGGGGCCACAGAAACCAATGGACTCCATCCATTTCAGGCCCGCATAGGAATAAGGCAAATACAACTCGCAGACATCGATTTCTTTCAGGGGCTCCCTCACTCCAGCTTTGTCGAAGACTCTCCGTGAGGCCGCTTCCAGTGTGTCGTTGACGCTCGCATTGAGATCTCCCAGATATACCCAATTGTGACGGTTTGCTATCGCCACCACCCATGCCGGAATCGGAGCGAGCTTCTCCGCAAAGTCTTCGGATGCGAAGATCGCTGCCGCTGCACCGTCTGTCCGGGGGCACATATCACTCATTCGTAGCGGATAGGCCAGCATCTGGTTCTGCTCTGAGCCAACAATCATATCCACGATCTGGTCCACCGGGATCCCACGCATCCACTCCTGGTGAAGGTGGGCAAAGGGGTTATTCAGGGCATGGAGCCGCTCCCGAACGGCCACGCGGGCACCATCGCGCTCCGTGGCTCCGTAGTTGGCCATGTATCGACTAGCGTCTAAGGCGAGTCCGGCGATCGCACCGGCAAGATTAGGCCTTTCCCATACAGGATGGAATGCCGTAATAATGGCCCCGGTGGTATCCGATTCGGAATTCTTTTCCCAACCGATGGCCAGGACCTTATCGAACATACCTGATGCAACGTGGTAGTATGCACACATGGCTACACTGGTTCCCGTGGTTCCGCCGGTCGTCACTTTCATGACCGGCCGCATGACCGCCCCGGACCCTTCAACAGACCACATGTCCACATAGTTGATCCCCTCAAAATGATCCATATTCCCAATGACAATGGCATCGATATCCTCAATCTTCATGTCTGCATCGGCCAGCGCCAATTGAACGGCCTCGTTGATCAGCTCCACTCCGTTGACATCCTTGCGGGATGAGCGCTGATGCGTCTGGCCAAAGCCGACTATGGCTGTACGTTTCCCCATATCTTCCTCCTTATGAACCGACGATGAATATGCAGTGGGCCTGTCCGCAAGGCCCGTTGATCCCCTGGGCAAGAGCCGTTTTTGCTCCCTTGATTTGCCTGTCGCCCGCTTCGCCGCGCACCTGCAAGGTCGCCTCGATCAACCTTGCCATACCTGCAACAAGCACCGGATGGCTGGAGAGAACCCCGCCGGATGGATTGACTGGCAGATTTCCTTCCATGGCTGTGGCGCCCGACCGGATCATGTCTGCAGCTTTTCCCTCCGGCGCGAATCCCAGGCCCTCCATCCACATGAGTTCCATGTAGGAATATGCATCGTAGAGCTCAGCCACATCGATCTTTTTCAGCGGGTCCTTGATTCCCGCCATCTTATAAGCCTTCGCTGCGACGTGTTTAAGGGCCCGGCTCCTGGCCAGATCCCGGTAGCCCAGGTTATACGAATCGGCACAATGAGCTACACCGCGAACCCATACTGGGGCTTTCTTGAAGCGCTTTGCCCCTTTCTCGTTTGCCAGGATAATGGCCGCCGCCCCATCGCTGATCGGCGAGCAGTCATAGAGCTTCAGAGGATCGGCAATTTTTTTGGACGCCATGACGTCCGCTATCGTGATGGTTTTCGGAAGCTGGGCATACGGGTTGTTTTTCGCATTGCCATGGTTTTTCACGGATACCATGGCAAAATCTTCCTCCGTGCACCCACTCATTTGCATGTAAGCCCTTGCCTGAAGCGCCGCTGCCGCAGTCGCATCGATCCCCAGGCTCCTCTGGTAGATTGGATCGAACATGGCATTGGTAATGAGATTCATGATGCCTTCAGACCCCTTGATGTGGGAGACGACCAGGGTGGTGTCAAAAGATCCGGAAAGAATCCTCATCAGACCGTAGAAAGCCCCGAAGGTCCCGTCACCCTCGACGGTGGAGACGTCTTTGCCCCACGAGCCGGCTGCCGCCTGAATGGCCATGGAGGAAATGGTCCGGCCGTCCCAGAAGTCGTTCGACACGGTGATGACATTATCGATATCGCCGATCTCACCGCCTGCATCGGCCAGGGCTTTAGTCGCCGCTTCGAACACGATATCTTCAAACGTGTCGATTTTATGGCGCTCATATTTCGTCTGTCCTACACCTACAATTGCAATTTTATCCATTGATAGCCTCCAATCCACGCACTATGCCGGCGTAAAGTACTGGATGTCCGTAATGGTCCCCTTCCGTTCAGGGGCAAAAACGGCTTTCATTCGCATACCCACTTTGAGCTTGCCCGGGTCGGTATCCCCGATAAGATGCAGAAGCCCGCCGTCTGCGCCATCAAGCTTGATCAAGCCATAGGCCAGGGGCGGTTTCGCGGGCTGCATATCGTGAGAATAGCGAACTACTGTGAAGGATTCTAGGGTGCCTGTATCGCTTACTTTGATCCACTCCTCTATCGGCACAAAACACTCTCCACAGCTTTTGACGGGATACACATAAACCTTTTTGCATTTCGGACACCGGGTTCCCCAGATCTCCTGATTGTCCCTCAGGGCTGCCAGGAATCGGCTCCCCGTCTCCCCCACGCTCCACAGATACGGAACCTTGATCCGGCCCTCGTAAACCATGTTTGTGACTTCATCTTTCCAATCAGTCATAAGTCCCCCTTTCAGAGTAGTTACACGTTCTCCATATTCTTTCTGATCTTTATGTCGTGGACCCCCAGAAGGGGTCAGATCATCCCGATCCTTCATGGCAGTTTATTTCCTCACTTCGTTTCGCCCGCGAAAACTTGGGTATAAGGTTTAGTCGGATAAACCAATTTTAATGCCGGTCATGGTCGCTTTCGCAATGAGTTCATTTTTTGCGTCTACAACCTCAATTTCTAAATAGGCCAACCTTTTACCTTCTTTAACGAATACAGTCTGTGCCTTAATCTCATCCCCAATTTTCACTCCTACAGTCTTTAGAAAATTAAAATTCGATTGTAGAGCAAAGGCAACACCCTTCTTCATCTCACATAGGGTACTGGCACTTCCTGAAGCACCAGCGGTGTGGTCTGCTAATGAAAGAAGAACGCCACCATGAAGAGTTCCATATAGGTTTAAATGGTTTTGATTGATCCTTAGCCTGGATTTTGCGAATCCATAGTCGAGTTCCGTGATCTCGATGCCCATATGTTTGGCAAAAGCGGATTGATTGTTTTTTCTATAAGATATTGCTTTTCTTCAATACGCAACCGGCCACTCTCTTTCATCTATATGCCTTTCTATCAAAAGATATTTTTTTACAAAGATGAACAACCCGCATCATAGAAACCCCTTGCCACGACCCTGGCGCCAAGGTTGTGACAGTCTAGTCCCCGCTTGGTCACTATGATGCGTGACTTTCCTTCAGGCATATTCTTATCTCCATATCATCGCTTTACATGCGTGTTCATCACTCTTCAACAGACTCAACACTCGATAAGCCCAAGATGATCTGCTCTTTCCGAATTGTTCATGTTTTGCAAATGAGCGGACACAGGATACAATTTTAGATGTTGCACATCCTGGTGGAAAAATCTCACTTACACCGTTTTTTTTAAGTTCTGCGGCATCTCCGGGGGGAATAATACCGCCGACAATTATCGGTATATCACCCAGACCTTTGTCTTTCGGGGCATTGATAATCTTCGGAATCAATGTCATATACCCACTAGAGAAGATTGAGAGTCCTATCAGATCTACACTTTCCTGTATCGCTGCCTCTACAATCTGATTGGGTGTTACCTGAAGTCCAAGAAATACTACTTCCATTCCCGAGTTTCGTAGTGCCTGTGCTACCAAATAAATACCGCTGTCATGACCGTCCAGTCCTGGTTTTGCAAGTAGAACCCTGACACGAGTATTCTCAGATGACATTTTTCAACCCTCCGGAAGAGCATCGCTATTTCAATTTCCTGCAGTGGTACATGCTTTCATCATTTCTTCAATAGAAGCATACGTACGAGATGCTTCTATAAAATAGGGTATGATATTTTCACTCCTGGTCGCTGCTTCGTGTAATCTCCCTAATGCATCTTTTACTTTCAGGTCATCTCTCCGTTTGCGCACTTCTGCCAGATTTTTTTTCT
>JBEKJA010000135.1:0-6853 GCA_050011475.1 Syntrophales bacterium | reverse complement strand
ATAACATAACCGTTTTTTTCCAACCAAATTTTTTGTTTGATCTTCATAATGATACTAAATAAATCTACCAACCTTATAATTAGGTAAAATTTACATATTTTAAATTAATACACTGACAGCCTGAATGCAAGTTTCGTAAATGATGCCCCATGGCTTGCGTTCCAGATAGGTTCCAGTTGGCACTTCCCCTATACCGATTATGGCTGTTTCACCTTTGCTCATACTGGTGATTCCTCCTTTCTCACACTGACGTTATTTTATCAGCGTACCTGATTTCTTTTGCTGTCTGAAATAAATTGTAAAACCTATAAAGGCACCCATGAAACCGCTAAGAAGCCCACTCATAGCATTATTTATTATATTATCAGTAATTGATAACGGAAAAGGGATAAGATAATAATTGCCAAGAGCCGACATAATTGAACCCATCATTCCTCCAATAACTCCATTGATTAAAGATACTTTCACGCTTATTTTTCCCTTTCCTCCTCAATTGTTTTAAGTTGTCACTTCGATATAGGGTGATTCTCCTTGGCAGCATCTACAATGATCTCCATCCCTGACCGGGTATGCCTCACCGCAGGTCGGGCAAATGGCGACTCTTCCCATTTTTTTCCTTCTTATGTTCTCAGGTTCAACGCGAATTCGCTGGATACTTAACAGACGATGCCCCGCCTCCTTAATCTGATCCATCAATAGCTGGAAATCTTGCTCTTTTTTTGTCTTGAGCTTGAGGTACCAACCTCTAATCTCCGACCAGGACTCCAGTTTGCCTGTGTCGAGATAAACACGTACCCCCTGTCCGCTGTATTTTTCATAAAGCGTGACGGCAAACCGTCCAAAATCATAAACTTTCAACCATCCATTCCCGATGGTGCAGGGGGTCAGCAACTGGACCGCATCTGGCAGACAAACCTGAGTTTCACAGATCGCATCGAAAAACTCTCCTTCCGGGAGATTTTTCAATGCCAAGTCGACCATGAAACCGCCGATTATCAATCCCGGTGCCAGGCTGCCATGAAAGGATTTAACGAGGTGGACATACTCTTCATACGAATAGGTGCCGATTTTCATGAAATAACCATCTCCTTACAAGATTGATTCACCACCCTAGTAGACCAGGGCGAGGCGCGGTTCACGCACCGCCCTTTCAGTTAACCCTGTCGATGACTCGCGTGTTATGGCTCTCTGCATCCAGCCCTTATCCTCTCTACCATCTACAATCGGCAGAATCTCATCAGCCAGAATCAGCGCTTCATTGATATCGTGAGTCACGTAAATGATTGGGAACAACAACTCCCCCCTCAGATTCTTCAATTCTCCACGTAGATTTCTACGAGCAACAAAATCCAGTGCGGAAAAAGGTTCATCCAGAAGCAATGCCTGAGGTCTTCTCGCCAAAGCCTGGCAGAGGGCACAGCGCTGGCGCTCACCGCCCGAAACAATATGAGGCTTGCGATTGTGCAAATGGGCTATCCCGAATAATTCCAGCAGGTCCTTGACCTCTTTTTTATCGACGGCCGCAAATGCTGCATTTTCATAAAGACTCAAGTGAGGGAATAGGGTGTAATCCTGAAATACGTATCCCAGTTTGCGCTTTTGGGGAGGCACATGAATACGACGGGATGCGTCAAACCAGGTTTCACCATTGAAAGTGATTGTCCCGGAGTCCGGCTTATCCAGACCGGCAATCATACGGATGATGGATGTCTTTCCACCGCCGGAGGGTCCGATCATGACGAGCAGATTCTCCTCCGGGCAAGTGAAATCAATATCCAGGTCAAAATATTTCAGCTTCTTTCCAATCTTGACATTCAGTCCCATCCCATCACTCCTTGTTGAGTCGGTTAACCAGAAGAAGAAAAACATAACTGATCGGGATAAAACACAGGGCAATGAGCCCTGCCTCCCTGTAATTCATTGCTTCCACAGCTTCATAGATGGCAATGGATGCGACTTTTGTTTGCCCGGGGATGCTCCCCCCGACCATCAGCAATACTCCAAACGCACCCAGGCTGTGAAGAAAGACAAGCGCCGCCGCGGCTATTGCACCACTAATGCTGTTAGGAATAACAACACGGATGAACGCCGCAGAGCGCGATAATCCCAGGATATATGCACTTTCCAGCAGCCGGGTATCAATCTTTTGAAAAGCAGCTTTCATAGGCTGCACTGCAATCGGTATACTGTAAATGATGGAAGCTATGGTAATGCCGAGGAAGGTAAACAAAAGGGAATTGCCGGTAAGCATCTCCCATCCCCGACCCACGGCACCCTTTGACCCAAGGGCCAATAATAAATAAAAGCCAAGTACTGTCGGCGGCAAAGCCATGGGCAGGTTGATGAAGGCTTCGACCAAGGACTTGCCCCGAAAATTGGAATAGGAGAGCACATATGCAACAGGTGCTGCCAGAAGCATCAAGATAACTGTGGTGACGACTGCTAGTTTCAATGAAACATAGAGTGGTAAAAAATCCATCTTACCGATACCCATATTTCTTTTTAATGATTCCCGCCTCCGGTGATACAAGAAATGCTGCGAATTTTCCGATGGCAGTCCGATCCCCTGCGCGCTTCAGTACAGATGCTGACTGAACGATATCCGGCGCATCTTTCATTTCATAGTAGCAACCGTTTCTGCCTTCAGGAGAAGACAAGGATGACCGGGCGCAAAAGCTGGCGTCGACTGACCCTGTTGTAGAGTATTGAAATGCCTGGGCCACATCCTGGGCATTGACGAGCTTGACTTTAAGCTGATCCCATAGGCCAGATTGCTCTAATGCTTTCTTGGCCGCCATGCCATAGGGAGCTATGTCAGGGTTGGCTATGGCCAATTTTTTCACATCTTTCGTTCTGAGGGCAGCCTGCCAATCGCTGGCTCCACAGAATTCCTTGTTTGCCGACCACAAAATAACCTGTCCCCTTGCATAAATGAACGGTATCCCCCCTAACCCTGCATCGGACAATCGTTTCGGGCGATCCTCATCCGCGGAGAGGAACATATCATAAGGAGCACCATTTATGATCTGGCTGTATAGACTCCCCGATGATGCAAAGGTTGCCTCTACTTGAACCATCTCTTTTTTTTCAAAGACGCTTGCCAATTCCTTGAATGTCTGGATGAAATTTGCCGCGACGGCGATGCAGATCTTCCCCTCCGCCAAAGCAGATACGGGAAACATCAGGAAAGACAACAGGGCAATAAAAATAATGAATCGCTTTGACATAAATAATCTCCAAACATTTTATTAATATATGTTATATTTAGCATATACTAAGTGAAAAAATAATAACTCTTACCATCCATCGCAAAAATCTTAATCGGAATTACACGATCATCGTTGGACTTGATGGTTTGCGGCCCCTCACGATCCATTCTGGCATCTGTTTTATACTTCTGCTCCGGATCGGAATACTATTGCAGGCTGAGAAAGTTGTTCATTTCACCGAAAGAATGAATCAAACTTCGAAGTCCCTTTGTTTTCCGGTTTCTTTCAATTTTTTTTACTTCTTCAATAGAACCGGTAATCATTCCAGCTATGTATATAGCAGGGTAGATGGCGATGGCATAACCCATATCATTTAGTTCCTGTGCGGTAAAATTAGGTGTCCTGGCACATAGACTGAGCAAGAAGAGGTTTAAAATCAGTAATTGCATCATCTTCTCCACCTGTTCCCTCTTAACAGGCGCCTCGACAAATCGGATATCGGCTATACCAAGTGTAAACAGAGTTACGGGTGCTTGACCTGTTCATATTATTCATTCGTTAATTCATGTCCCCTGTTAATATCGACTATATAGGGTTATGGATGTTCTGAGTTCACGCTAGAAACAAATTGTGCCTAGATTGCGATTTTCCTCTAAATTGATTTCTATGGTCTTCTTTCTATAATCTCCAAATTCTATATCAATCTGATATAAACCACTGTTGGGCTCAAGCTTGTCAAATTTGAAATCGCCAAAACAATCAGTCTTGGTCTCTTGTAATTTCTTTCCGTCATGATAAAGGATTACCGTTTCACCACTCACACAATCCTCAATACCATCATGTTCTAGGGCAACACTGCCAGCAATAAAACACTTTATATAGCGGAAGAGATTCTTATAGTATACGCGAGGTTTTGTCTGATATTCAGGATGAAGGACTTCCAACCCCTCGTCCTGTATGATCTTCTCCATTTCGGAATCTTCAACATGAAGCATTCTTAGTGCTCCAGTTGGGCAAGCCTGAACGCATCTTGATTTTTGCCATCCACCATCCAGAAGATGAGCACAAAAAACGCACTTTTGAGGGATTTCCTTTTCTTCGTTCCACCAGATAGCGCCATATGGACAACTCTCAACAAGATTCTGCTGTCCTTTTGATTTTATTGTGTCTATGACGACGATACCATCATTTCTCTTATATACAGCATTATCCGCCGCATTCTTGATACACGGCGCATTGTCGCAGTGCATGCATGGTCTGGGTAGATAAGCAACATCAATTAAGGGGAATTGGCCTCTTTCTTTGCGCATGATATTGATCCAGCGGTGGATATGTTTGGGCTGAGAAGAGGAGTAGGGTGGGAAATCATTGTCTACATGCTCATCCTTGCAGGCAAGAAAACAACAATTGCAATCTTCACAATTCTTGACATCGATTATCATGTTCCATTTTTTCATCTTATTTCCCTCCCCACTTTTCAATCTGAACAAGGCAGGAATTTGCTGCGCATGAGCTTGATCTTGAGATAATGGGTCTCTTAGGTGTAAGTGTGTTGACACAACCTCCCCGATCAGGAGATGTCCCCGGCTTGCCTATTGGATCATATATTGCTGAGGATGAGTAAGAATGAACCGTTCCTTTAGGGAGTCTTTCAGTGATTTGCGCTGCGCAGATTACCGCCCCGCGGTCATTTAATATTTTTACCAAATCATTATTTCTGATGCCTCTCTCCATTGCATCCCCCGTGTTCATCCGAACAATCCAATAGTAATAACCGTCAATCAAAACCCGGTGGTCTTTGACGTCGTTTACACAGCTACTCTTGCCGTCATTCATCGTGTTGAAGGTGTAGCGTGCATGTGGAGTTATCATCTGCAGAGGATATTTACGCAGAAGATCGGTCGTATGATGACCCTCCCAGGAGGGAATATATTTGCTCATCGGCGGTCGCTCGGAATCATCAGGGTCATATCTTTTCAAGGTTGTAGCGACAAATTCTATCTTCCCTGATGGGGTTTGCAGACCCTCATTGGCCATACCATCTTTCATGTCCGCTGCAAGCGGCCCGAGCTTATATTCATCATTATTTCTTCCTTCAGCAAACCACCGGTAAGCAGGCTTTTGTCTTAGTTCTTCATTTGGCGCAGGAACCACAAAATAGCCTTTTTTCATGAAGTCTTTCCAGGAGATATATTTCGGCAGATCCGAGGCATCAAACGTCTTTTTCACCCAGTCTAATTCAGTGCACCCCTCGGAATAATATCCCGCGAGGTTAAGTCTCTTAGCCAACTCAAAAAATATTTCATAATCTGATTTCGATTCTCCCAATGGTTCTATGCATTTATGCTGCAATGTCACGATACGGTGGTTTAATTGTGAAAATAAACCGAAACCATATCCTCCCGGATTTGATGCCTCGCAGATGTCCCACCTTTCGAAGTTCGTACAGGCAGGCAATATGATATCTGCAAACTTGGCCTCTCCCTCCAGCCAGATGGACTGGTTTACTACAAATTCCACTTCATCGGTCCCATATGCCTTTACATAACGATTTGATTCAGGCATCGTCCCAATGAAAGACCCGCCATATCTATAGTACATCTTAACCTTCGAAAAACCCGGATGCGGATACTCAAAGGTCTGGAACTGGTGTTCGATGTATTTTGAATCCATGATGTTGCCATAGCCTTTGCATTTGCCCTCCAGGATTGCCTCCGGCACATTAATCCTTGGCACCATCTGTCTATAATAAGGGTTCATGGTTGGCAGTTGGGGCATTTTTTGGTACATGTTGATCGCCAATCCGGTCCCTGCGAGATCTCCGGAAAACCCGCCTTCAGTGTAGCCAGGGAAGAAGAACGTAAAGTCAACCGGTGTTGTCACCTGCATGTTCCCCAGGCTGACCCCCTGTTTTCCCAAACCCCGCATAGCTATCAGATAGACCATGGAACGGGCCCATTCTATTCCTGTCGCCGCCCTGCACGCACCGCCCAAAGTACACCCCATCCCCCCAACACCTAAGAAAGTCTTCTTTGATGCCCATTCCCTTGCTAAGGCCCTAACATCTTTTGCAAGAACATTTGTTTCCTTTTCCTGCCATTCGGGGGTTTTGGGAATGCCGTCTTCTTTGCCTAAAACGTAATCCTTCCATTCATCAAATCCTGTTGTTCGGGTTTTCACATATTCCTTGTCATAGAGGTCCTCGGTGATCCAGACATAGGCAATGGCCAATGATAATGCATTCCCGTAATCCGGTCTTGGTGCAATCCACTTGCCTCCAAGCAATGCGGCCGTATGGTTATAATAGGGGTCGATGTGTACAAATTTAACCCCTAGATTTCTGAGCCAGAGACGACGGATGGTGCCTTCCATGCCGCCATAAGCCCCGTTTGTAGATTCCGGATCGCTCGACCAAAAGATCATCATCTCACAGTGTTTCAAAGCTTCCTCAACGCCCCCGGATGGATCACCAGCCCCCAGCAAAAAACTGCCCCCCCAGTGATGCATGGCGCCCCAATACCATCCTTCCCAACTGTCTACATTCTGCAAGACAAAGGTATGGCCGATCAAATTCATGAACCTTCGTTGCGCACTCATATAATAGCCGATATTACCCAAAGTATGATGCGAGCCGGTGCTCTGCA
>JBEKJA010000134.1:0-6864 GCA_050011475.1 Syntrophales bacterium | reverse complement strand
CCATCCACCCTGCTTCCGCGGGATATTGAAAAGATGGGAATAACAGCTCATACGCGGCTTGAAGATGCCGTTCAGGATGCAGATATCATCATGATGCTCCGCGTCCAAACTGAACGCCAGAATCAAAATCTTTTTCCATCTTTACGTGAATATTCCGCGCACTACTGTCTTGATCGGCGGCATATATCGCTGGCAAAGGAAAATGTTCTTGTCATGCACCCCGGGCCCGTGAACCGTGGGATCGACATATCTCCTGAGATAGCCGACGGACCATATTCCGTCATTCTTGACCAGGTCACGAACGGTGTCGCCGTTAGAATGGCCCTCTTGTATTTATTGGTCGGAGGAAAAAAATGATTTTTTTATTGAAAAACGCCCGCGTCATCGATCCGTCTTTGAACATCGATGAAACAGGGGATATCCTGATCAAGGAAGGCAAAATCATGGATATCGGGAGCAATCTCCAGAAAAACGTCCACACCGGCAAACAGTCAATCCGAATACTGGACCTCACGGGATATATCGCGGTGCCCGGCCTGATTGATATGCACACTCACCTCAGGGAACCCGGCTTCGAATACAAGGAAACCATAGCCACAGGAAGCGCCGCTGCAGCGGCGGGGGGGTTCACATCCATCGCCTGCATGCCGAATACACAACCGGTTAACGATAACCGTTCCGTAACGGAATTCATTCTATCGAAGGGAATGGCGTGCGGTTTGACACATATTTATCCCGTTGCAGCCATCACTTGTGGTTCGGAAGGCAAGAACCTTACTGATTTTTGGGATCTCAAGGAAGCTGGTGCCGTGGCGCTGTCCGATGACGGGAAGCCTCTCCTGGATAGCGCCCTGATGAGGCGTGCCCTGGAGTATGCTGATTCCCTCAATCTTCCTGTGATCTCTCATTGTGAGGATACCCGTCTCTCCATCGGAGGGCAGATGAACGAAGACTTCGTAGCAACGGAACTTGGATTCCGTGGAACTCCCACGGCTGCGGAAGAGATTATGGTGGCTAGGGAAACGATTCTGACTGAATTCACGCGAACTTCCGTCCATATCGCTCATGTCAGCACAGCGGGTTCCGTCCGGCTGATCAGGGAAGCAAAAAACAGAGGCATCCGGATTACCGCGGAAACAGCTCCTCATTATTTTGCCCTGGATGATGAAATTCTCCGCTCCTTCGATCCATTCACAAAGGTCAATCCGCCCCTGAGAACAGCGGAAGATGTAGCGTCCATCCGGCAGGGGCTCAGGGATGGAACCATCGATGCCATTGCCAGCGATCATGCCCCGCATGCCGTTACTGACAAGGAAGTAGAGTTCGAATATGCCGCAAGCGGCATGATCGGTCTTGAAACATCGCTTGGATTAAGCCTCAAACTCATAGATGACGGGATTTTGACGTGGAGTGATTTGGTTCGCAGGATGTCAGTTGAGCCGGCACGGATACTTCGCATTGCCAAGGGAACGCTTCAGCCCGGTGCGGATGCGGATGTAACGGTCATCGATCCGGAGATGATATGGACTATAAACCGCAATACGTTCCGGTCCAAAAGCAGAAACACCCCTTTCCACGGCTGGACTCTCAAGGGCAAAGCAATCCTGACCATTGTACAGGGCACCGTCGTTTACCAGGACGCCGGCTTCCCGGGCAGTCATCACGCCGGAGCATCAAAGCATGGGAAAGAACATGCCGTATGAGGAGCCGAAATCTTCTCAAGACAAAGGCTATCGTTCTTCGCACCATAAATTACGGCGATTCGGACAGGATTGTAACTTTTTACACCCGTGATTTCGGGAAGCTTACCGGGATAGCCAAAGGAGCAAGGCAAAGCAGGAAGCGGTTTGCCAACGCGCTTGAGCCAATATCCTGCCTGCAGCTGCTTTTTTACAGGAAAAGCAGGGATACGATGGCGATCATCGAAACCTGCGACATGGTCTGCCATTTCGATAAAATACGCGATAATCTCGACAAGATCCTCCAGGCATCTTATATTCTCGATTTGACAAATCATTTTACCATTGAAGATAAAAAGGGCGAATCATTATTCGATTTGCTTGATGCTTTTCTCGCTGCTATTGATATATGCAAGCCGACCGACAGCCTGGCGCGATTCTTTGAACTTCGTCTGCTGAAGCTGATGGGATATGAGCCCGTACTTGATCGCTGCATCAAATGCAAAAAGGTGGTTGAGAACGGCGGCCATTACCTGTTCTCTGTTCATGATGGGGGACTGACATGCCTGTCCTGTTACCCGCCTTCGGGAGATTCTCTGCCCATTTCCGTTGGAACGATTCGCACACTACTTATGGGAAGCAATCTGGAACTTTCTCAAATGGATCGCCTAGGACTTCCGGTGTCTGTGGTCGAAGAGAGCTGTAAAGTGCTCCATGCTTTTATTTCTCATCTTCTGGGCCGTGAGCTGAAATCCTTGCGCGTACTGGACGAAATCCGCCGCCTTTCAGCTTGACTTCCCCGAACTTTTGCCGAATTTCAGGTTGACACTGACTCACCTCCGTGTTAGCCAGCGGTTCCGGTCCAAAAACCGGTCCTTTTTCGCCCTGGCCGCGTCAATCTCCCGGCTTGCTTGTGCGACGTACCGCCGGTACGCCTCCGCGCAATCCCTTCGATTTTCTTGCCAGGGCGAAAAATCCCTCGTTTCAAGACCGGAAACTAATATAACTTAAGCAGGAGATTATCGTGACTTTTCAGGAATTGATTTTTGCCCTTGAGCGTTACTGGGCCGGCCAGGGCTGTGTAATCCAGCAGCCATATGATCTCGAAGTCGGCGCAGGTACCTTTAACCCTGCTACATTTCTCAGAGCGCTGGGACCGGAACCCTGGAATGTCGCATACGTGGAGCCTTCACGCAGACCCACAGATGGTCGCTATGGTGAGAATCCCAACCGGCTGCAGCATTATTATCAATACCAAGTTATCATGAAGCCTTCTCCTTTGAACATCCAGGAGCTTTATCTTGATTCCTTGAGAAGCTTTGGTGTTGATCCCCTTGATCATGATATTCGATTTGTCGAGGATGACTGGGAATCGCCTACGGTCGGTGCCTGGGGGCTGGGTTGGGAAATATGGCTGGATGGCATGGAGATTACACAATTCACCTATTTCCAGCAGGTCGGCGGAATTGATCTTAAGCCCGTCTGCGCTGAAATCACTTATGGCATCGAGCGCATCGCGATGTACATTCAAGGTGTCGACAATGTATATGACCTCAAGTGGAATGACCGGGTTTCATATGGCGATGTCCATCACAAGGGTGAAGTTGAATGGTCCATTTATAACTTTGAACAGGCTGATGTCGGCATGCTCCGAAATCTTTTCGATATGTACGAGGTGGAGGGAGTGCGAATAGCCGGGGAAAATCTTGTCCTGCCAACCTATGACTGCTGCTTGAAATGTTCCCACATCTTTAATCTCCTCAACGCGCGGGGGTCAATCAGTGTTGCGGAGCGCACCAGCTATATCGCCCGGGTAAGAAACCTGGCCCGGCTCAGTGCCGAGGGATTTTTGAAACAGCGGGAAGCCCTTGGATATCCGCTTCTCAAACAAAATACCTGAAATGATACGGAGACATTAAATGGGCAAGGAACTGCTGCTTGAGATCGGGACAGAGGAAATTCCGGCCGCCTTTATCCCCAAGGCACTCGATGATATCAAAGAGTTGGCTACAAAGAGACTGTCCGAAGTTCGCATTGCTCATGGTAATGTGAACACATATGGAACTCCAAGGCGTCTTTGTTTAATGATCGAAGATTTGGAAGAAAAGCAGATGGACCAGATTCTTGAGAAGATCGGCCCGGCCAGAAAAGCGGCTTATGATGATAATGGACAGCCGACGAAAGCCGCCATTGGCTTTGCACGCGGACAGGGTCTGGATATTTCTGAGCTTGAAGTCATTTCGACAGATAAGGGAGAATATTTGTGTGCACGCAAACGGATCTCTGGACAGGATACGGTGCAATTGCTGCCCGAGTTCTGTCTGTATATCATTGCCTCGATTCCATTTCGTAAATCCATGCGATGGGCTGATTTTGACATGCGTTTCGCCCGTCCCATACATTGGATCCTGGCCTTGTTTGGAGGCGAAATCGTGCATTTTAAAATCGAAAATATCACCAGCAGCAACAGGAGCTGCGGGCATCGTTTTATGAGTCCGGCATCCTTTGAGGTAAAAAATTTTCAGGACTACACCAGCAAAGCTGAAGAAGCCTTTGTCATCATTGATCCTGAAAAAAGACGCCAAATGATCCAGGACGAGGCGAAGCGGGCAGCACAGGCCGTCGGCGGAAGACCTTACTATACCGACGATCTCATGAATACGGTAACATTCCTGGTGGAATATCCATCGGTCATCTGTGGAACTTTTGACAACGATTTTCTCCGACTGCCAAAAGAAGTTTTGATGACAACCATGATATCCCACCAGAAATACTTCCCTGTAATGGATGACAAAAACGGGTTGCTGCCCTATTTTATCACGGTAAATAATACCGTCGCACGGGATCCTTTGGTTGTAGCACGCGGTAATGAGAAGGTCATAAGAGCCCGGTTATCCGATGCAAGATTTTTTTTTGAAGAGGATCGGAAAATACCGCTCGACCGCCGTGTAGAAGATTTACGCAAAGTCGTATTTCACTCTCTACTGGGAACATCTTATGAAAAAGTCGCGCGATTCAGGGAATTGGCCGCATTCATCGCTAACAAAGTCGCTCCATCTGCAAAAGCAACGGTAGATCGGGCAGCATACCTAGCGAAAGCCGACCTGGACACACAGATGGTTTGCGAATTTACGGAACTCCAGGGCATCATGGGACGAGAATATGCAGTCCTCGCCGGTGAAGGCATGATTATATCTCAGGCAATCTACGAGCATTATCTCCCTATTGCGGCCGGTGGCGAATTACCCGAAACGATTGAAGGATCCATCGTCAGCATTGCAGACAAAATCGATTCAATTGTTGGATTTTTTGGTGTGAATCTCGCACCGACAGGCACTGCCGACCCTTATGCCTTGCGTCGACAGGCGCTTGGAATTATCAATATCATTCTCCAGAAGAAGTTCTCGCTGCCCTTGGACAGTATGATCGATAAGAGCCTGAACTTGCTTGAGGAAAAGCTCAAACGCCCCAGGAAGGAGACAAAAGCGGCCGTTCTTGATTTCTTCAAAGGCC
Source organism: Syntrophales bacterium (assembly GCA_050011475.1). Classification (GTDB taxonomy): domain Bacteria; phylum Desulfobacterota; class Syntrophia; order Syntrophales; family JBEKJA01; genus JBEKJA01. The sequence goes on along the minus strand of JBEKJA010000134.1, from coordinate 1,672 downwards.
GCCTGGAAAATCAATTAATGGCTCAAGGCTATCCCTATGATGTCATAGAGGCTGTACTTGCCATGGGTATTGGAGATATCACTGAATCCGTTCGGAAAATCGACGCCATGATTTCCTTTAAAACACACCCTGATTTTGAACCGCTTACCGTTGCATTCAAGCGGGTGGTCAATATTTTGAAAGGCTTTTCAGGAAATGAGGTTCTGCCTGACCTGTTTGATTCAAAAGAAGAGGAGAATCTTTTCTTAAGTTACCGTGAGATCAGTGAAAAGGTGAAGCACTACATTGATCATACGGATTATCAAACCGCCTTGATGACGCTTGCCCTTTTAAGGAAGCCAGTAGACGCCTTCTTTGAGAGTGTCCTGGTTATGGCCCAAGATGAAAAGGTTCGCCTTAACCGTCTGTCGCTTTTAAACAAACTCGCGGATCTATTCTACCTGATTGCCGATTTCTCGAAAATCGTCACAACTTCAACTCTATAATGTTTACCGAGCCATCATTTACGGCCACTTTTCGGGCAGCCAATCCTTGCCTCATCAGGAAAAGTTTATATTGCATTATCAATATTTTTATTTTAATTTAGATAAGATTTTCCATATCTGAATCGGGCATATAGCCTTTAACATATTGAAAGAATGTCATGGCTCTAGCAAAAGAACAGGTCATCCCCAATATCTCAAACAAGCAGATCAACGAACTCGAGGAAAAACTGCAGGTTCGCAAGAAACTTCTGGAAATAACCAACCGCATCCATTCCGCACAGAATATCAAGCAAATACTGGTGGACTTGAAAGATGGCATCCTCAATCTATTCGATGCGAATACCATTACTATCTACGTCGTGGATAAAGCGCGAAATGAAATCTTTTCCATGTTTCTAACCGGTTCTCAACTGAAGGAAATTAGGGTTCCTGTTAACAATAAAAGCATTGCAGGGTTTGTAGCCAATACAGGCACTGTTGTAAATATCCTTGATGTTTATGATAAGAATGAACTCAAGAAAATCAGCAGTGATCTTGAACACGATGTCAGTTGGGATAAGAAATCCGGATTTAGGACCTCCCAGATCCTTTGCGCCCCTATTTACTATAATAAGAACCTTATGGGAGTTATTCAGATCGTCAACAAGAAGAACGACGGCAAATTTTCTGCAGATCAGCAGGGATTCATTCAGGAAATTGCCGATGTTCTCGGCATAGCCTTTTATAACCAGGAAAGATTCTCCAAGCGCCGCAAAACCCGCTTCGATTATCTCATCGCCCGAGATCTCCTCAAGGAGGAGGAATTGGACAACGCATGGGAAGAGGCACGCGAACAGCGGGAAACCATGGAAAATTTCCTGATGAGAAAATATAAAATTTCGCAGGAAGATGTTGGGAAATCACTTGAGGAATTCTATCACTGTAAGTTTGTCACCTTCAACGATAAGATCCCCATTCCGGGAGATCTTCTAAAAAACCTTAAAAAAGAATATCTCCGCCGTGAATTATGGGTCCCCATGGAAAAAGTGGACGGAACGGTTCATGTCATTGTCGATGATCCTAATAATATTCTCAAGCGGGATATGATCGAGAGTCTTCTCAGGACCAAGACGGTAAAGTATGACGTTGCATTGAGTGATGACATCAACAAGTATATCAACCTGTTCTATCATGCGCCGGAGGATGAA
>JBEKJA010000133.1:0-6870 GCA_050011475.1 Syntrophales bacterium | reverse complement strand
ATAAGGGAATCGGACGAACCGTCCGAGTATGTTTTTTCAGTCAAAAATGAGGCTATAATTTGTTTCGAAACCGCCTGGTGCCATGCTCGTAAAGAGATTGGAATCAAGAATTTCCGATTCCATGATCTGAGACATACTTTCGGATCGAGGTTAGGCATGGCGGGAGTTGACATAAAAACCATTCAGGAACTTATGGGTCATAAGGATATCTCCATGACCATGAGATACTCACACCCCACACCGGAACACAAGAAACGGGTCGTGGAGATTTTGGATTCAATTCACACGAGTTTTCACACCAAGGAAAAAAGTGAGGGATTTTATAAGGTTTCAAATATATATAATTATTGATATATTTACTTTTTCAATAACATAACACACTGTTTTGGATGTACCGCCGGTTCAGGATCTTCCTGTTCGGGAACCTTGGATAAATGTCATGGTTTTTAAATGACAAAAAGGGGATTTGTGATGTTTCCTGATAAGAGCTTCTAGATCCGCACGCGTGTCGATATCGCGCCATACCGGTGCCCGGTGTATCCGGACATTCCCGATATCAATCTTCTCCATGGTTTTACGGTAAACGGACAGATCTCCCCAGGGCATATCATTGAATATACCGGGATGAAAGGCATCATCCGTGAATCCAATAAGATAATATCCCCCATCGTGAGCGGGCCCTATTGCCACATCTGCCGTTTCCTCCAGGGCTTCAAAAGAGGAATCGATCACTTCAACATCCAGATCGGGACAGTCGCTCCCAATAAGAATGACTGACCGGAATTGGTCTGTAAAGCAGCGCTGAAATGCGTCCTGCATTTTTTCACCCAAATTTCCACCGCACTGCGGCATATATTTATAACCGACGCCAAAGCGTTCTTTCATCGCTTCAAATTTTTCAGGTGGATGAAAGGCTATTTTCAGACAATAATTCCCCCGACTGAGTATTGAAAGGAGGTCGTCTACAAAATGGCCATACAGATCCGCGATGAATTTCTCATCGTAATCACATGCCAGCCGTGATTTGACTTGCCCCTTCTCCGGGTACCTGGCAAAAATGATCAGGCATCTGTCTGTGATATGACTCATATTTATCGTCTTTAAGATTGAAATAACCCTTTGTTTCAATGCTCCCTTTTGGTAAAATCACAGGCCAATTCGTCATACGGAATTTTTATGAAGAATAATCCTGCCAGCGAACGGTTCCTGCCAAATTATTGGAAACCCATCCTATTTCTATTTCTTATTGTAATCATGCTTGTCCTGTTTCGAATCGCATCTCCCGGCATAAGACTGGAGAATATTCGTGAATGGGTTCATGGCCTCGGATTCCTGGGTCCTTTGGTATTTATTGCAATTTATGTTGCGGCCGTCATTGCAGCTCTCCCCGGGGCGGTAATAACCATTGCGGCGGGGGTTATTTTCGGGTCTTTTGCCGGGGTTGTTCTTGTCAGTATTGCCTCAACCATTGGAGCATCTCTCGCCTTCATCATCGCAAGGTATCTGGCCAGGGATTTCATCGTGCAAAAATTTTCAAACCATGAAACTTTCAAAAAACTGGACCATATGAGTAGGAGACATGGTGTGATTATTGTGGCCATAGCGAGGCTTATTCCCATCTTCCCTTTCAACATCATCAACTATGGCTTCGGGTTAACATCCGTACCTATCTCAACGTATGTTTTCTGGTCCTGGCTGTGCATGCTCCCCGGAACGGTTCTGTATGTCGTAGGCACTGATGCCGTCGTCAGCGGGATATCAAATGGCAAGGCTCCCTGGCTCCTTATTTTGATCGTGCTTGCAACTGCGGTATTGCTATTGATATCCGCCCGAATTGCCCGCAGCAGGATTCGGAATGACAAGTAGTACTTTACCTGTAAAAATGCGCCAATTTTTCTGGTGATACGCCAAAAGAAAATAGGGTAATCAAGATCCAGTTTCGCAAGGTGCACTGGAAAGCTCCTTCTGTCTCCCATCTCCGGGCAGATGTTATGGCCTGATCATTAAGAAGGATAATCTTCCGTCCGTCATTTTTAATGCGCTTCATCAGGTCAACATCTTCCATAATGGGAATATTCCTGAAGCCCCCAATGTGCCGGAAGTAAGACGCACTTATAAAAATAGCCTGATCACCGTATGGTATTCTCGTCAGACGCGACCGCCAGGATGCTGCTTTTTCTATGAGCCTGTATACCAAACGGTTTGAATCGATTCTCAAATCAAATGCACCGCCAACATATTCGCCTTCTCCTCTTATGAGCGTATGGACCTGTTCCAGTGCTGTGGCCGGTAATGCTGTATCGGCATGCAGGAAGATCAATACGTCCCCCGTGGCCACATCAGCCCCGGTGTTGAGCTGAATTCCCCTCCCCTTCTCTGAAATGACTTTTTTGACCGAAGAGTCGCTGATGGTTTGAATGGTGGATCCCTTCAAATCGCCGTCTGCTATGACAATCTCCACATCTCCATGTACTTTCAAGCCCCTTATCCACGCTATGGCCCTGTTTATATCAGTATATTCCTGAAATACAGGAATGATGATGGAAATTCGCTGATCCATCTTATTGTTTCTGCTCCACATCGGGAAGTGAGCATGCCCGACCTTTAAGCTGAAACAGCAGGCGGAGAACATTTCTTGTCCTGTCGCTAAATAGTGTACGCGCATAATACTGGCCTGCGGCACGCTTTGATATCTCCGACAAGGTAGGATAAACATGTACGGCATCTGCGATTTTCGAAAGCTTGACCCCGCCATTCAGCGCAATGATCCATTCGTGAATAAGATCACCCGCATTCGCCCCTATAATCTGGCAGCCAAGCAGTTCATTACCGGGGCCGACCAGCAGCTTTATCTTGCCTATGGACTCTCCTTCAGCCTGCGCTCTATCGTTATCATGGAATATCTCCTCAATCAGTTGATATTTCAAGCCCGCTTTTATGGCACGTTTTTCATTAAATCCTATGCTGGCCACTTCCGGGTCCGTGTAAGTACACCACCCCACCCTGCTGTAATCCACCTTCCTTGGCAGGTGGAGAACTGCGTTCCCCAGGGCGATCCCGGCCTCATAGCCGGCAACATGCGTAAAGGGATACTGACCGTTCACATCACCGCATGCATAGATGTGATGAATGTTCGTCCGCATCCTTTTGTCTGTCTGTATGCCTTCGCCGGTATATTGAATGCCGGCGGCATCCAGCCCAAGAGCTTCCATATTGGGTTTTCGTCCGGTTGACACAAAAAGTGCGTCCGTTTCAATAAGAGATTCCCGGCCCTCACCTTTGGCCGGTGCAATGGTCACCTTGATGGTCAAGCCGTCGGACTCTACTTTGACCGCCTTGGTTCCGGTTCGTATATCCACACCCTCGGACTCCAGTCTCAGCCTCAAAATCCCGGCAATGTCCGGATCTTCCGGGCATAATATCTGATCAATGAACTCAATAATGATTACTTTATTCACACCCAGACGATTCATGGCCTGAGCTATTTCCAACCCGATTGGCCCGCCTCCGAGAACAACGAGCCGTGAAGGAAGGGTCCTTTGAGAAAAAAAGGTTTGATTTGTCCAGTATGGAACATCCTCGATTCCTTCTACCGGGGGCTTCATGGGCCTAGATCCCGTCGCCAGGATCCAGCTTTTAGCCGATATTCTTTTGCCTTCAAGATGAACAACATGGTCATCTGAAAAAACCGGTGCACCGAAACGCACTTCTGCCCCAAGTCCGCAGAACCTTTCCGGTGAATCATGCCGCTGAATTACATCTATGACTTGTTTCACCCGGTCCATCACGGCGCCGAGGTCAACAGGGGGCATCTGCAACGGAGGAAGGCCGAATTCCGTAGATCTCCGCGCGAGTGCCCATACCTTGGCCGATCGGATCAATGTTTTTGACGGTATACACCCATAATGCAGGCAGTCTCCGCCCAACCGGCAGGACCTTTCGATAAGAATGGTCTTTGCTCCCAGTTGGGCGCTCCCGGCTGTAGCGGTCAATCCCGCCGCGCCGCCACCAATGATCCCCAGATCGTATTCGTACTTTGGCATACCTCATCCCCCAAGAAACGCCACATTTGACATGTTCTTCAAGATAAAATCCCCCAGACCGCCCTTTTTCAAAGGCGATTATCTAGAATTTGACAGTAAGTAAATTTTAGATTTCATCTCTGAAAAGGGGGAGAAAGTGAAAAAAATTATATTGTTATTAATCGCCACACTCATCGTTCATACAGTTGTGAGTAAGGCATGGTTGAGCCATGATTTCTATTCTTCCAGCAGGATCTTCAAGGTTCTTTGGCCATTTGACACTAACTATATGCTGACAAAATTTAGTGACATGCTGTTTTGTTCCGGGGAAAATATCATTATACCGCGCCTCTCCCCACAGAGTAGGAACTATATTAGATTTTATGTCCCTAATGTCTTTAAGTGTCAATGTTACCATAGCCCCCAAAGTGCCACATTTGGGACCGATTACCATTTGCTCGGGTTTTACATCTTCAGGAATATGGAAATTCGGATCGTCAAACTTCTTATCCTTCCTTATTGTGCTTTTACTGAGCGGGGAGAAATAGCAACGCAAATATTTCGTCTGTGTATTCCCGATATTGAACCAATAAGGGGAAAGCCTGATCTCAAAAGCGCCCGTATCGGAATTACGAGCTGGCATCGGCCTAATTTCGGTAAAGACAATGGTTGCTCGCTGGAGAGAAATAAGCATTTCATTGTTCGATGTATTACTGATACTCAACTCGTACCATTGCCCAGCGGCAAAAATAGTATAGATGATCGCAGCAATAGCATAAACAAATGTAAATTTTTCCAAAATAGCCCAATCACGCCAAAAGCGTTTTTGGGTTATTTTTGCATTTTTATCTTCATGCCTTATTGCGTTTATAGGGGGATCGCACGGACAGGCAGTTTTTGGTGGATGGTCCTTGGGTTTTTTATCGCCCATTTAGGTGCCTACTTAATTGGGGTTTACCCTTCTATTTCTACACTTGGCATCCCGCAATGGCAGTGTTAAATATATCATTATTTTCCCTGTTATTGTAGCGAAATTGAAACTCGTAAACATATAACTGTAAATACTTTTTACTGACTTTATGGAATGTGCCAAAGATACCACGCTTAATCATGGACCAGAAACCGTCAATGGTGGCCGTATGAACCGAACCAACAACATATTCACCCTTAGCATGATGAACAACGGCCATGTTTATACCATCTGGAAAGATAGCGATAACCGGAATTATCATCTGTAGAAACCAAACTAACCTTGTCGGATACTGTTTCTCTGACAAATCTATCCAATGTTGCAGTATCAACACTTTCAATAACACGCGCGACAACTTTACCACCACGTTTCACGGCGCCGATGATAGGTGTTTTGCCGATTGTTCCGCGTCCGCCACCTATTTGCTTGTCTTTATGCTTGTTTTTCTCTTTCCCGCCCACGTATGTTTCATCGACTTCCACGAAGCCGATCAGTTTATGAAAATCAACATTTCCAAGCCCCGCTCTAATTCTATGGCACATATACCATGCGGTGCTGTACGATCCAGTGCCGATCATTCTATGAATCTGCAACGCGCTCATCCCCTTCTTGCTACTCAACATGAGATAGATAACCTTAAACCAAACACAGAGCGGATAATTGGTATTTTCAAAGATGGTGCCAACGAGGACAGAAAATCGATAACCCCGTGGAGTACATTCCTGACATTGCCAATGAAACTCACGGGTAAGCGTATAAACTTTTTCGTTTCCGCAACGAGGACATTTCACACCGTCAGGCCATCTTTTCGAGGCCAAATATTTTTTACAGCTATCCTCATCAGGAAACATTATCTCAACCTCTTTGAATGTCATGGACTTAACGGGTTTCATAATAGCCTCCTTGATTCAAGTTGGCTATATAATAACACACAAAAAGGCTACTGTCAAGTACTAGATAATCGCCTTTTCAAAAGGGGGGTACAAGTTCCCATTTATAATTCCCCTTTCATATAAAAGTTCCTTCTTCCCCCTTTCGTAAAGGGGGAAGAAGGGGAATTTAAATGGTATATTAACTACTTGACATGGCAATATAATTTGTCCTGATATTCTCCAGCCTCTTCCGGTTGACACCAAAATCTGAATAGCCGATTCTGGAGGCGGACCTCATATGAATGGTTTTAGACCCATCATCAAAATAAATTTCCACATCGTCAACAAACCGGAAAATGGCAGAAGTAAATTCAGCATGGATATAATCATCTTTGAGAGCAACAATCTTAGCCCTCTTCATCCCCTGAATGATGGACACCATCCTTTTCCTGGCCTGCTCCCTATCGCCCTTGTAAGGTATTGGATTGATATAGTGCTTTACATCTTGACTTTGCGAAGCAACACAGTTTGGAGATTCGGGGCATTGTGACAGTTTTCCTTCATGGACACCGATATGGCCGGAACGGCCTACCGAACAGCCTGCAACCATGGTCATCAGTATGGAAACCATTAGTACTTTCATTATTCCCTCCTCATGACTAATGAATTTAACGGAGTAGTAATTATAACTAGTGTCCATCCGGAAATGGGGGATTTTTCGTCCTGGTAAGGAAATCAAAGGGATTGCGCGTAAGCATACTGATTGGTACGTCGCACAAGCATGCCTGAAGATTGGCGCAGCCAGGGCGGAAAAGAGCCGTCTCCAGACGGATACTGGATAATATATTGAACGCATAGGTATTTGACAACCAAAAAATCGTGGTTTGTAAGAAGCACGTAAACTGTCCGGGTTTGTAGCACATAATCTGTCCGGTTTAGAATGGTCACCTGGGAGGTGGCCAATGAGACGGACAGAGTTGCTACAGGAGATCCGGAAGATGAGATT
>JBEKJA010000132.1:0-6875 GCA_050011475.1 Syntrophales bacterium | reverse complement strand
CTACGGTCTTAGGTGTGTCAAAACGAATACTTGAACAATGGGAACAGCGGAGACGTGAACCATCTGATGCAACAATAACTTTGATAAAAATTGCTATTAAGAGTCCGGGGATACTCAAAGGTATAAACTCATCTCGTTAATAAATTACTGAAATTGTACTGTCGATGGATTGTCGATGCTGTTCCGAAACCTGGTATAAAAAAGCCCTGGAGCGCTTGGACCCATCAGCGGCTTAGGATGGCATCAAGATAAACAAAGGGAATATGAGATGGATTTAGAGGTTCTTCCGAATGAAATTTACTGCGTTGCGGAAAACTGCCAGTCCCATTCCTTCTTCGGGGAGATTCTCGCGGGTCCAACGTGGGTGGTTTGTCCGGTGGAGGTAAGCTTCCGGATGGGGCATTAGGCCGAAGATCCGGCCCGACTCATCACAGATCCCGGCGATTGCATCGACAGCGCCGTTCGGGTTGGCGGGGTAATCCATTATAGCCGGCATGCAGGTGGAGTCACTGTATTGCACGGCGACCTGGCCCTTCCGATGCAGTTGATCCAGCACCGATTTGTCTTTCGTCACAAATTTACCTTCGCCATGACGGACAGGTAAATACAAGCAGGTTAAACCCTTTGTAAAGACACACCGGGATGTATCGTTGACTCTGAGGTATACCCAACGGTCTTCAAAGCGGCCTGAATCGTTGAAAGTCAGGGTGGTGGACTGCTTGCCATAGTTTCCATCGAAGGCAGGCAGTATGCCAAGTTTGACGAGAAGCTGGAATCCATTGCAGACGCCTAGGATCAGCTTTCCCGCTTCAATAAAACGGAGCAGTTGGTCATACAAACGCTCTCCATCGCCCATAACGCGTGCATGGAGGATCCGATTTGCCCCGGCTTTCGCGGAACCGAGATCGTCGCCATCAAGAAATCCTCCAGGCAGATTGAGGAAATGGTAATGATCCAGTTTCTTTTCCCCATAGATCAACTCGCTGATATGGACAATATCCACCACCTCGGACCCGGCAAGCCGGCAGGCGTGGGCCATTTCCATTTCACAGTTTGTGCCGTTCCCGGTTATAACGATTGACCTGACTTCTTTTGACATGGTTCTAACCTGGTGGATTAAGACCGTAAGGGTCTCTGCCATGCTTCCTTTAAATGCTCAATATCTTCTTCAATGATTCTGTTTCCGTGCAGACCCCCGTGCATACTATTAATGCGCAGAAATGGTTCGGACAGTACCTTTCCAATAACGGCCGCATCATGTCCTTCCATGGTGGTCTCAAAGGCCGGCTGCTTATCCGGGTGGATCGTCACAATAAACCGGCTCTGGCTCTCAGAAAATAAAAGGGTATCGTCCCGCTCAATCCCCTCGGCAGGAATTCTGCCCAGGTCTATCTCCAGACCAAATCCGCCTGCAAAGGCCGTTTCAGCCAGGGCCACGCCCAGACCGCCATCCGAACAATCATGACAGGATGCAACGAGCCCCTGTTCGATCGCCCGCCCCAAGGCCTTATACCTTTTCTTTGCTTCCTCAGGATTCACCTGTGGTACATTATTCCCAATCATGTCATGATGGGCAAACCATTCCGATCCACCCAACTCCGGTTTCGTCACGCCAATCACATACACCAGATCGTCCGGGGCTTTTGCATCCATGGTCACGGCCTTCCGGACATCATCGATCCTGCCAATTGTGGAGAAAAGCAACGTCGGGGGAATGGATATTTTTGTTTCCCCGATCTGGTAGTCGTTCTTCATACTGTCCTTGCCGGATATGCATGGAATGCTGTACATCCTGGTTACATCGTAAAGGGCCATATTCGCCCGGACAAGCTGAGCCAGCTTGTAACGGCCATCAGGGGTCTTTTCCGACTCGACGGGATCGCACCAGCAGAAGTTGTCCAATCCGGCCAGGTGATCCAGCGATACACCCACCGCGACGGCATTTCGAACCGCTTCATCGATGGAACAGGCCGCCATGTGGTATGCGTCGATGTCTCCATAGCGGGGGCACAGGCCGTTGGATACCACAACCCCTTCAAAGGAGTCCAAGAGCGGCCGGATGACCGCGGCATCGGAGGGACCGTCATTTGCGACCCCGACAAGGGGCTTCACCACACTTCCCCCCTGGACCTCGTGATCGTACTGGCGGACCACCGATTCCTTGCTGCAGATGTTCCAGCGGGACAGCATCGATTTGAGGGCCCCTCCAAGGTCGGACGGAACAGGAAAATCTGGCTCCTCGTATTTCGGTGGTGTCCACCTGGCATGGAGGCGCATCTGGGGAACGCCGTCATGAAGAAAATCCATATCAATATATGCGACGGTTTCTTCACCATAGCGTATATGAAACATACCCGTATCCGTATAACGACCCAGAATCGCCGCCTCGACATCCATCTTTTTCGCCAATGCAAGAAAAGCTTCCATCTTCAGGGGATCCACGGCTAGGGTCATTCGCTCCTGGGATTCAGATATCAATATCTCCCAGGGATTGAGTCCTGGGTATTTCAGGGGAGCCTTTTTCAGGTCCATCTCGCAGCCGCCGGAAAGGCGCGCCGTTTCTCCTACGGAAGATGACAACCCCCCGGCACCGTTGTCCGTAATGCAGCGGTAAAGGCCCCGATCACGGGCAACCAGGAGAAAATCCGTCATCTTTTTCTGGGTGATCGGGTCGCCTATCTGAACGGCTGTAACAGGGGACCCTTCATGAAGCTCTTCCGAAGAAAACGTGGCACCGTGGATGCCGTCCTTGCCGATACGCCCGCCGGTCATGACCATCAAATCGCCGGGATGTATTTCTTTGAGGTAGGATCGCTCATCCTGCACCATGGAGGGCATAAGCCCTCCAGTACCGCAATAGACAAGCGGTTTTCCAAGATAACGCCGATCGAAAACAAGGCAGCCGTTGACGGTGGGAATACCGCTCTTGTTGCCGCCGTGCTCCACCCCTTCCCGGACACCTTCATAGATGCGGCAGGGATGCAGGATCCTGGGCGGCAGAGGCCGGTCGTAGTCGAGGGGTGCAAAGCAAAAAATATCCGTGTTGAAGATCAATTTTGCGCCCCGGCCAGTACCGAAGGGGTCCCGGTTCACCCCCACGATTCCCGTGAGCGCGCCGCCGTATGGATCAAGCGCCGAGGGTGAATTGTGGGTTTCCACTTTAAAGACGAGGCTGTAATCATCATTGAAACGGATCACCCCTGCGTTGTCCGAGAACACAGACAGACACCAGTCATTCTGCCCCATCGCCTGCCGGATCTCCATCGTCGAACGCCGGATATACGTGTCGAAGAGCGAGTCGATTTGAACGGTCTGCCCATCGTTATCCTCATACTCGATCAGACCGTTGAAGATCTTGTGCTTGCAGTGCTCCGACCAGGTCTGGGCCAGGCATTCCAGCTCCGCATCGGTCATCAGGCGTCCAAGGCCCACTTTCGCCCGTTTCTGAAGGACCGCCTCATCTCTCAGGTATGCCTGGAGGACTTTCATTTCCTCAAGGTTTAAGGCGAGCACACCTTCGGCACTGATGCGCATAAGCGCACGATCATCCACTTCAAGGTCAATATATGCTGTTTTTATCTGATCCGAACCGGTGACCCTGGGAACGTATGGAACCATACAGCGGCTGCTGTCCCAATTTTTACCATCGATGATTTCACAGCGCTCTATCAAATCATTTGCCAGCAGGGTGGCTATTTTATCGGCATCTACCCGCCCTATAGCTCCCTTGATAACATACTGACGAGAAGTATATACACGAAATGAACCGGGATCCCGTTCCAGGAGGAGAGCAATCGCTTCTCTTGCCGTTTTCCCTACGTTATCCGTCACACCCGGCCGGAAGCCCACCTCAATCATCCAATCGAAGCCTTCAGCCAATCCTTTATCCATGGCATATTTCTGGATGATCGGGTCACACAATGGCCCTCTGGCGGATTGCTGTAGTTCATCTTCCGTGAAATTACAGTCGATCGTATACACATCAATGGTTTTCACTTCTTTGACTGGAATGGAAAGATGCGACACGATGCGCCGTTGGATTTTCTCGCCGAGGGCATCTCTGATGCCTTCACGAAAGCCGATTTCAATGCGATGGGCCATGTAGGTAGTCACTTGATAATTGTTGCACAACGCTTTAGTCAATATGAAATTATTTTGCAACCTCTTTTAGAATTTGTTTTTCAAAAGGACCGTTTCCGGACGGAAACCATTTGACTTCCAAATCTTTCTTTATATAATTCGGGGCAGGTCCCATGAAGAAAGGGGGTAATAAACGGATGAAGATCAGCAAAGTGAAAAGAACGGCCAAAGGTATGTGCAAATGTAAAAAGACATGTTAACCAACGCTTTTTTTAAACCGATGGGGTCGATGGGTTGCCAATCTGTCGACCCTGCTTTTTTCCTGCATCAGCCATGTCGAAGAATGACTTCAAAGATTATATCTGTCGCAAATTCTGTGTATTTTTTCATGAAAACACGAAAGAGGACATGGCCTGCCAGGGGGCGCTTGTTGTTGAAACCCTGGTAAACAGGGGCCTTGTCGATCAGGCGTTCATTCTGGAAATGGTCAAAGACATTGATTGTCAGGAAAAGCATGACGGTGATTTGGACAATATGATCTGCCGGCTCTGCTCCTTCAAAGCGGAAGACTGTGACTTTCAATCCATAGGAAAGATAGATTATGCAGAACCATGCGGCGGATACCGGCTGCTCAGGATACTCAAAACATCAGGATACATAACCGTTGCCGACCTGGAGGCGGGATTCCGGTGAAAAATTCATACTGGCCTGATGCTTATCTTCGTCTGCATCCCCAGGCAGCAATCAAAAAACTTGAACTTCCTTATATCTATCACGCTGTCAAAGATGAGCTTTACGAGATAGACGAAAGTACGCTGGATTTTCTGACCCGCTGTGACGGCTCTTCGAGAGGCGCTGAACTCACAACGGATGGCCCATTCGTAACTTTCTGCCTCTCTGAAGGTATTCTTGAGGCACTCGATCAACCGGCACTCCTCCCCCTTCCCATTGGTGTTGCTCCAGTGCCGTCCCTTCGATATCTCGAACTTCAGCTTACCCGCCGATGCAACTTGAGGTGCCGCCACTGCTATCTGGCAGAGATGCGATCCGAAGATCTTCCGCTCGAAGACGCCCTGGCGATTATCAGGCAGTTCTCTTCTCATGGCGGCCTCAGGCTTTTGATATCCGGCGGCGAACCATTACTATACCCTTATCTGAAAGATTTTATCGCCGAAACCGACAATATGCAGCTTCGCCGCGTTCTGCTTACCAATGGGACTCTCATCACCGATCAAAATGCTTCCTGGCTTCATGTTGAAGAAATACAGTTCAGCCTGGACGGTTGGCTCCATGGCCATGACTTGATACGCGGTCCAGGGTCATTTGACCTCACCATGCGAGGCATCCAGGCCTCCCGGCTTTCTGGAATCCCCATATCCATCGCCACGATGATTCATAGCGGCAACGTAAATGAATTTAAAGAAATACAACGGTTTACGAATGAAATACAGGCAACCGAATGGGGTGTGGATATTCCCTGCGTAACCGGTGCTCTCGACCGGAATCGTGATTTAATCGTACCTTATAAAGAAGCGATCCAATACCTGGAATATGCATATGGCGGGGGGTATCACGGCTCATCGGATGGATATGCATGCGGCAGGCATCTCATGACGGTTACCCCTTCCGGAAGTGCTGTCAAATGCGGATTCTATGATGACGCGCCCTTGGGGGATGCCCGTCAGGATTTGATTTCGTGCTGGCTTCATCTAAGGCATACACCGCTTGATGCATTGGATTGCAAGAGTTGTGCGGTCGTGGAGGAATGTCGCGGCGGGTGCCGCTTTAGGGCACCGCATCCGCTTGCGCCGGATCCTGCCATGTGCGCATTATACAGGATTGAGTGACCTGAGCGATGATTGATCTCTATCGGGAACCGGGACTGGATATCTATGAAAAGATCCATTATGGACAGGGCGATCATATACATGAGGTGGAGGATATTCTCACCTGGCACCCAAAGAGCAAGACAAGGGTTCTTGATATAGGCTGCGGAGGCGGGCTCCATATCATTGAATTTGCAAAAAGAGGCTTTCGGGCAACAGGCGTCGATATCGAAGAAACGGCTATCGGGCGTGCCGGAAAAAGAGGGCGGGATTATGGGTTGGACGCGGCGTTCCACGTGCTCGATATTACAAAAGACTCCCTGGAAGATCTGGGCAATTTTGATCTTGTTTACAGTATAGGAAATGTTATTTCCCATGTGGAGAAGATTCATATCCGGGAAACATTCGAACGAATTCGACGTTGCCTGGATAAAGAAGGTGTATTCCTGTTCGATGTGCTGATCATCAGAGATGATTTCCCGCAGGAGGTCTATGAGGATGATACAAAGATCTTTTGGGAAAGAAGCCTGAACAGAGACACGGGTGAGATCGCCTTGAAAGGCATTTTCCTGGATTTCGGCATCATCCGGGATTTTCAAGTATGGGGCTATACCCCCGAAGAAGTCATCCGGCATCTTATCCGGGTGGGATTCTCAAACATCGAATATTCCAATACGCTGAATTTTTCATACTGCGGCACCCGATCAAAAAACCCAATCTGGCTCAGGTTCCAGACTCACCGAAAGGCGACCTTACAAATTTGTCATCCTGAACTTGATTCAGGATCTATTTTCCAGGGAGATAAACACTGAATGTTTCCATATACTTTATCTGAAAACCTGCGGGTCATCGGCCATCCATACTTTCAGCTTTACCTGATAAAAGGAACGCATGCATCCGCACTGGTCGAGGTTGGAATTACGGCAACTGCAGAAGCGGTTATCAGGCAACTGTCATCCTTGAAAACCA
>JBEKJA010000131.1:0-6920 GCA_050011475.1 Syntrophales bacterium | reverse complement strand
ATCCTGACGGTTTTGGCTGTCTATTCATGGCAGCGCTTCGTCAAGAACAACAATCTTCGTTCCGCAGCCCGCGTGATTGTATCGGATATCGCACAATACCGAGAAAGATCTATGGCGGAGAATACTGCCTATACCATTACGTTTGATGTCGCTGGCAACAGCTATACAATCAGCCCTGGAAATATCACGAAACCATTATCAATCGCCGGACCCGGCCTCACGTTCCAGAGCGTCAATTTCTCGGGCGTCACGGCCAACAAAATTAGTATGCAGACGAGAGGATTGTTGAACAATGGTACCATTGTTCTTAAAAATGATCGTAATTCCATAGCCACGATCACTGTCAATACGGCGGGGAGGACGTATGTCCAGTTTACCATACAATAACCGCGGTGTCAGCCTGGTTGAGATTTTGATTGCCATTTTTCTCACCACCATCGGTGTCCTTGCCCTCATGTCTCTCCAGCCTTCGGCATGGAGGGCCGCAAGTCGATCCGATTACCTTGGGCGGGCTGCGGAAATGCTTTCAAAGCAACTGGAAGCCCAGCAGACCTTAATCATGGCTACATGTAATACCATCAGTGCCCCCACTACAACTACTACGAATTATTTTGCAAGCGGCCAATCTACTTCAAGCGGTTCGGGGGATGCTCAATATAGTGTTAAAACAACAATCACACAGCTAGGCACCAATACATGGAATGTTACGGTTAAGGTTAGCTGGTATAATGGGACCAGGAGTATTACCGGAAGCATGGTGGTGTCGCGCCAGTCGTATTTTGGATGCTGATGAATACTAAACAGAAAATCAACCAGGAGGGTATCACCCTCGTGGAAATCGTCGCCGCAATCGCCATCGGCCTGATCATGCTGTCGGCGATTTATATGGCCGTCAACTCGGCCCAGCGGTCTACCTCCGGCATCGAGAGGAAAGTGACCGCCCAACAGGATGCGAGGACGGTGCTGGAACTGATGGCGATGGAAATCCGCATGGCATCGTACAATCAAAGCATGACCAACAGCGTGTGGGTCAACCCCACAAACTGTGCGGCAGCGGCGAATCCTACCTACAAGGGTATCCAGGAGGCGACGCCGACCAGCCTGACAATCGAGATGGATATCGACAACAGCGGGGCTGTGGGGGATCACGCCAATGAGATCATACGGTATGAATACCTCACAGGCACATCCGACCTGCGGATAACACGTGAAACAAGAACGTGCGTCGGAGGTGTGTATAGTACATCCAACGCCCAGTCTCTCCTCGGAGCGGCATTAAGCGAAAACATACCGAGAACCGTTCATGTGATCAACAACACTCTGAACCCGATCATATCCGTCTTCCGCTATTTCACGTCAAATGGAGTAGAAATATTCCCCACGTTTACGGCGGCAGGCACAGGCGACGGGTCACCGATCCCGAACATACGGCGGATTGACATCACTCTGGCCGTAGAAACGGAAGATATCGATCCCTCAACCAAGCAACGAAGGCAGTTGATCTATTCAACGAGCGTAATACCGATGAACCATGCCATTAATCCGTGAGCGTATGAACACCATTCTCAAGCATAAACCATTTAAGATTCTCTTCAGGCAGGAGGGATTTGCACTCGTGACAGCCGTCATTGCCTGCGCTATGCTGTTAGCCCTCGGGATCCTGGTGATCTATCTATCCACCCAGGATCTAAGGACGAGTGGTCGTGTTGTGGGTGAAAAGAAGGCTCTGGCCTCTGTGGACTCCGGCATCCATAACCTCGTGCTGAACTTCAATCCTTTGACATACACCACAGACACCTTTTACAATCAATGGTATCAGGTGGACGCAATCAATGACCCTAACTCCAAGTACAGCATCGGCACACCGACAATGCTCTCGCCACCAACCTTCCCACTTACAGGCTATTCTCTGGAGGTAGGCCAGGGATGGGGGATGACGCGCTATAGTGTTCAAGTCACCGGCCAGAACTCCAACTACGCTTCATCTGTTCAGGTAACATCAGGCATAGGTTACGGTCCGATTCCCACGGGAACTCTCTACCGATAGAGGAGATTAAAAAAAGAACCTTCTCCTGAAATATCAGGAGAATTTGACAGGGGGATGATATGAAACCTGCGACATTTAATTATCTTATAATAGTGGGCATTGTCCTGTTGCTTCTTTTCCCTGGCACGGGATACACCGACACCTCAGAAACGCCTCCCGAGGGTGAAGAGGCCCTGTTCACCCTCGTGACAGCGCCCGATGCGTTGATTCTCCTGGATCTATCGGGAAGTATGGCCAATAACCCGACGGACAGTTCCAATAAGTGGGGAGATTCCACTTGTGCAGGCACCTTCTATAGCTCCTCCGGTTCAGGCCACACAACGGATTGCAGCAAAGTTGCCATCGCCAAACGCGCAATTTTCAGTATCCTTGATGAGAATCAAGACGGCACGATTGACACTTCGGATGAGACCAGCCTCGGGGTGAGATTCGGGTACATGCGATATTACAACTGCAGTAGTGATGAATCATCCCTCTCTTATTCATCGGGATGCAACACCCTGATAAAGGCCATCAACACTCATTACAGCACGATCTACTGCGGAAACAACACAAGTTGTACGTCTTCAAGTACCTGCAGTTCATCAAATTGCGTGAATAAAGAAAGCGCAAGCGGCGGGACCCCGTTATCATCCGCCCTGGCTGAGGCCAAGCTATATCTGGACGCCAGCAAGGCGCTGGATTCCGCCGGGACCTGCCGCAGCAAATTCGTCATCCTGGTTACGGACGGCGAAGATACTTACGCCTGCAACGGAAACGGCCAGTCAGGCCAGAATGATATGTACAAACGAAGAAGGGCATCCGTAGCCATGGCCAAAGCCTTGAAAGATGCCGGCTATAAGCTTTTCGTCATCGGTTTTGGCGCCACCATGCCAAATTATCTGGAGAATACACTGAACTGGATGGCCTATTACGGCGGTACCGATAATCCGAGCCTGAGCGATGCGGGCACAACCAGCGCATTTGACCCCACCGGGATTACATTAACCAGTTGCGGGACTTCAACCACAACCACCACCTGCAATGATTCAAACGGCAATACAGGTGCAGGAATCTGTGCAACCACGAATGACCCGGCAACGGCAACACTTCAGGGATATTCATATATTGCAACGGATACCGCTTCATTAACCGCATCATTAACAACAGCCATCAACATCATCCGGGAAGCCACTTATTCCTTCACCGAAGCCTCCGTACAAGCGACCCGGACGCAGGATGAGAATTATCTCTATGAAGCATCATTCGATCCGGTCCCGAATGACCCGTTCTGGCTTGGCCATTTGAAAAAGTTCCAAATCAACAATGACGGGACCGTGGGCTCCATGGTATGGGATGCAGGGACGGTACTGCAGTCAACAACTTACTCCAGCCGAAATCAGAAAACGTATAAAAGCGGCCTGGTCGCCTTTAATACCACAAACGTTACGATGACCGACCTTGGCGCGGCCAATTCGACAACGCAGGCCGGCATCATCGGATATTTCCAGGGGAACCCTACTTATAACCCGGACTATTGGAAGCTGGGTGATATCTTCCGTTCCGAGCCGATCACCATAGGATCGCCATCGCCCTACTTTAATGATTTCCGTGATACCAATAATGCCTTTGCCACTTTCGCGGCAAACAACCCCCGGACATCCTCCAATGGAAATCGCGTAGTAACCCTTGGAGCCAATGACGGCCAGTTGCATATGTTCAAGACAGTCGACGGTACGGAAGCCTGGAGCTTTTTCCCTCCGAACCTGCTGGGCAAACTGACGAATATCTATCATACCTCGCACCCCACAACCAAACTGCACCAGTACTATGTAGACGGACCGGTTACGGTGGCCGATGTATGGCTGGGCAACGGGGATGGAACCAGCAAAGCCGTATCTGAATGGCAGACAATTCTTGTTTTCGGTGAAGGCAGAGGCAGTATGAACCGTATGTGGAGCTCCGACAGCAATTGCATTTCGGGGATGGCGAGCGCTTACGATTCCAGCCATACCAATTACTGCGCCTACTATGCGCTGAACGTAACGAGTACGTTAAACCCGGCTTTGGCAGGTCTTTCCGGAAGCCAATGGCTGCGCTTTTCTCCAACATCAGCTCAAGCGCCCTATCTGGGTGATTCCTGGAGCAAGATGACGATTGGCCGGGTCCGGGTCTATATCGGCGGGTCTCAAAAGGAAAAGTGGGTCGGGTTCATCGGGGCCGGTTACAACGGCTCAAGCTGCACAACCGGCACTGCCTGCGGAAGCGGTTGTGACTGCAGAGGTAAAGGCTTCTACGTGATCGATCTCCATGACGGAACAGTCCTCTGGAGTTATACAAGGGCCAACGATAGTTCGCTGAATTACAGTATGCCGGCCCCTCCAACCATTATCGATACGGATAGCGATGGCTTCGTTGATACAGCATATATAGGGGATGCGGGAGGAAACATGTGGCGTTTTAAGTTCTGCCTTGCCTCTAATATGTCGTCCTCATGCAGTACTTCAAACTGGAGCGGCGAACGCCTGTTCTCGCCAGCCGCCGTGAGTCCGATTTATACCGCAGCCTCTGTGGCTAAAGATACGTCGGGAAACATATGGGTTTACTGGGGAACAGGCGACAAGCTGAATCCCACACTGACAGGTACGCAGGATTACTTCTATGCCATCAAGGACAGCAATAGATCCGGTACGGTGGGCATCAGCAGCATCAATACGCTTTTATCTTCTTCTTCCTCGGTCTGGAATTCTGCGAATTACCCCGGGGGGTATTCTATTCAACTTGCCACAAACGAGAAGGACCTTGCTGATCCAACATTATTTCAAAGCATTCTTTACTTCACCACCTATACCCCAAGCAGTGATCCCTGCACCCTGGGAGGAACAGCGAGCCTTTACACCATCAATTACATGACAGGGGGCGGCACGGGATCCGGAGGGGCAAAAAGTATGACCATCTCCACGTACGGGGTAAGCGGGGGAATTCCATCATCACCGATTTTATCCATAAAGCAGGGGAGCAGCGGTGTGCCGGATCTTTATGTGACGGTAAGCGGAATAAATGGCTTGCAGGCAAACACTTCCCGTGTCAGCATAAATCCCCCGGGAATGCCCAACAGAACCAATCTAATCTTCTGGAAAGACATGAGAATCCAGTAAGTCCTGAAGCATGAAAAACATGGAAAAAAAGGGGAGTCCGAATCACACTGCCAAGCCAAACAAGGCCACGAGGCCGGAGGTTTCTAAGACTCCCTTGATGATGTCCCCTCTTGTACGGATGCGGGAGGCACTTCAACTGATACCATACAGGGTTTTAGTTGAAGTTTTTGTGCTTATTATCCTTATTATTGTGGCGCTGAAGCTTCCGGTGCCAAAACCGGCAGGAATGCCTATAACTAAGAACCTGCTTTCGAGCCCTGCTGAATCAGCCCGGCAGGCCGAAGCCGAACTGCCGGCTCAGTCCATCCCAAAAGAGGAGACAACAGAAACAAAGACACCACCCATCATATCCGCTGCCTGGATTACTCCATCTCAACCGACTACCGAGGATGTGATACGCGTGATGGTAAAACCGCCGGAAAAAAATCCCGACGGACCGTCCTACATCTATCGATGGAAGATCAATGGGCAGGATGTTCCCAAAGCTGCCGGAGATACTCTCCGGGGCTTTCCTCTCAAGATACGTGACCAGGTGAGCGTGTTGATCACTCCTTCCCGGGATGGTGTACAAGGCCCTTCCTATGAGAGCCCGTTCGTGGTTGTTCATAGCCGTCCAATGACGCTTGAGATGAAAGCATTAGCGCCTGTGAAGCAGGGACAGCCCATCAAGATCCAACTGATCGCCACCCACCCCGAAGGTGAGCAGATTACATATTCTCTGGATGCTCCCTACCTGGAAGGAATGAAAATAGACAGAGAAACAGGAATCATAACCTGGATTCCCGCCAATATCATGTCTGGAACAGTCCGATTTGGCGCTGCAGTAAAAGACGAAGATGGCAATAGGTTGACAAAGGTCTTCGAATTTCAGGTAGATCTGGTGAATAGATCCTGAATCAAATTCAGGATGACCAGATGACCATTTGAATACTCCGTATGATGGTTCAATGACTTTACGGTCCTGATTTACCCTTGTCGACATCCTCACTCTTGATGATGCGGGGGGTTACAATAATATATATTTCATCCTTTGTCCGATTGATATTCTCCGTTTTGAAGAGCCATCCTAAAACAGGAATATTGGAAAGCCAGGGAACACCATTGACACTTCTGTCATCTTCATACTTGTGTATCCCCCCGATGATTACCGTATCTCCATCGCTAACGACAACTTTCGAATCAACCTTGTTTGTAAAGACAGGCATGTTCCCTGTAGCTGGGTCCTTGTCCGCTGTATCCGGACGGTCGTTGTGTGCGGAGATCTCCATGGATATTTTATTATCCGCAGTGATCATTGGCTTCACTTTCAATGACAGCACCGCTGGTTTATAAGTGGTTGTAGCCGGTGAATTGGCTGATGCGGGAGTAACGACCGGAATCTCGGATCCCTGCTCGATTGTCGCCGTTTCCCCGTCCATTGTAACAACTTGCGGTGAGGATACAACCTTGGCTTCCGATGTCGTTTCCAGGGCCGACAACTGGGCAGCGAACAATGAATAAGAATTGCCTACAACTACACCCAGAGTTGGATTTATTCCATTTACCGAAGGGAAATTTATGGCCTGGCCGCTCGCCGTCATGGCGAGACCGGTTGGAAGAGCTGTCAGAGTCGCTGGTGCCGTCGTGGTGCTCAGAAGACCGGTCACATTGGTTCCACCCAGAACACCCATCGTATAGTGGCTGCTGAGAGTCCTTGTGCTTCCATAGGCCCACTGTACACCAAGATTCCGCACAAA
>JBEKJA010000130.1:0-7016 GCA_050011475.1 Syntrophales bacterium | reverse complement strand
GTTTTCATGTCTGGTAATTCAATTGCACGGGTTGGCAGTGTGATTCTGTTGACGTTCTGTCTGTTGGTGACGTGGCAGGCTCAGGCAGAAAGTAGGAAAGGTAGTAAGCAGAAAGAAGCGCAGGCGGAATACAAGCAGCTCGTAGGAAAATGGCAGCGCCCCGATGGAGGCTACATACTGGAGCTGAGCGAAGTCAGTAAGAGCGGCAAGCTGAAGGCTGAGTATTTCAATCCCCATCCAATCAATGTATCAGAGGCTAATTGGCGGCGCATTGATGATCATATTCATGTAGTTGTCGAACTTCAGGACGTGAATTATCCAGGATCTACCTATAAATTGATTTATTCTCATCGAGAAGATCGGCTTGAAGGATACTATTATCAGGCTGCGCTCAGGCAGATTTTCGACGTGGTGTTCGTGAGAACGAAATGAAACACACCCGATTATCCCGATGGCAACCCCCCGGAGCAGAAGCTATGGACTACCCTCAAAAACGATATTGGAGGCTCTATGATGCGCGGACCGATTACAGTCTGACAAAATGATCTTGCGAAGACGAACTCGGAAAAGTTGAAGGAAATGCAGGATCTATTTATGAAAGAAGCTGAGCAGTATAACATGCTTCCTATTGGTGACCGGACGCTGGAGCGCTTTGTCGAATATAACACACGCAACCTATGGCTTTTTCAGTCGACTAAGGCGCTGATGTTGGTAAAGATGGAGTTACGTCGGTTGTTGAGAACTATGGAATTCCACATCCGTATAAATTTATGGAAAGATCGACAAAGTTACCGTTGAACTGAAAGAAATGAAGGTGGCTGATAAGACAGAGTTGGATAAAGCCGCGCGGAAGCCGCTTATAAGAAAGCGTTATCGGATTGAGGAATATACAATCATCAGGAAGGAAAGGGCATTACGCCCTTTCCTTAAAATTTAATAAATGGAGGGATGAATAATGAAGAAAATAATGATCGTATGGGTGATGGCTATTTGCATGACACATATTTTAATTGGCTCTGCTCATGCGCAGAAAGAGGTTCAGAAGGACACAAATCCCAAGGATTTGGCACAAATTGTAGCTGATGGCTGCAAAGTAGAAATCAATACCTACTGCATAGGTGTGACACCTGGTAACGGGCGTGTTCTCGCATGTCTCTATGCCTATCAGGACAAACTGTCGAACCGCTGTGAATATGCTCTTTATGATGCTTCCGTTCAATTGGAGCGGATGATCAATACACTGGCGTATCTGGCGACGGAATGTAAAGCCGATCTGAAGACCTATTGTTCGGATATCGCACCGGGACAGGGACGACTGATGAATTGCATCGAGAGGAACAAGGATAAGCTCAGTGACCGTTGTAAACAGGCTTTTAAGGATACGGGTGTGAAATGAAATTGTCAGGAATGACGTCAGCTTCATCAAGGATATTGCGTGTGATGAATATCCCAATGATGATAAGAGTCATGCTGTTTCTGTTGCTCCTTGGTCTCCCGGCCTATGGGCAGAACATCCTGGTGGGCAAGGGCAGGGAGTTTGAACCTAAAACACTGAGCCTGCCCTATGCCTTCTACAATAAGTCTTTTGGGGTAGCAGTGGGCTATGTTTATGGATATGCTGGCTATCCCCAGAAGTAAATGACCCTCTTGACGACACTCATCGCTGGTACCAATGATGCTCTGGCCCTTTATGTTATGACTAGAGATATACAGTCTCCCGTTGAGCGGATTTTCCTTGATGCTGATCTTGCACTGAGCACTTTTGGTAGCAATGACAGTTATACAAATGGTAATCCGGCATATGCCAACCAGCGGGCGGGAAGCAATGATTCCGATAAGGATAATTATATCGAAGGTCGAGGCGTTGATAATCTTGCCCGGGTCAAATTCAGGTATCTGCTTCCCATCGGCAATGGGGAAAATAATGTGATCACTACCCAGATCATTGACAGGGGCCAGTTGGTTGAATGGGCGGTTGGGGGAGATTCATGGAATCTTCTGGAAAGTGGGAGAACCTACCTGGAGATGAGACCATTTTGGCGGCAACAGACGATTGACTCAGACTACGCGAATGTTGATCGAAAAACGAATGGAGTAGACTTTGCTATTTATTGGGAGAATACAGATTTTCCCAAGAACCCATCAAAGGGCAACACGATACGTACACGGTATACCAAGGATTGGGGGTGGTTCGACAGCTCCAATCCGTATGATGTGGCAGATGTCGAGTTCAGCAAGTATTTTCCACTTGGATCATCGGATAATTTTGCACAGCGGGTGATCGCTCTCGATTTCTGGACGGTGAACACCTTATCATGGAATGACTCTGATATAGAAGGTGGCCAGGTTGTATTCCATAGACCTCCGCCCTATGCAGGAGCGACACTCGGCGGGTTATGGCGACTTCGAGGTTACCCAACGTCCCGCTTCAATGACCGTGCTGCTATTTATTATGCAGCAGAGTTCAGAATGACCCCCGAATGGAATCCTTTTGCCAAAATTGAATGGGTCCGCAAGTATCTCGAGATCGCATGGTGGCAGGTAGTCCCCTTTGTTGAAGTCGGAAGAGTTGCGCCCAGTTGGGAAATTGATACCCTTCACTCGAGCATAAAGTGGGATGTGGGTATAGGTATACGGGCAATGGCCAAAGGTCTTGTGGTGCGTATTGATACAGCTGTCTCAAAAGACGACTATGGTGTCCAGATGATGGTGGGGCATCCTTTTCAGTTCTAATAGGTCCGATCAACATAAGGTGATATTTGGTTATGGTTGGAAGAATAACAATGAAGGCGGTTCCCAAGAATAGATCATGGTATTAGCACTTAACGTAACCTGGAAATATTGAATCCTCTCAGAAAATAGATGTATTCAGAAAGGATGATGTGATGAAAAAGGAGAAAGAAACAAAACAGAAAACGATGCTTGTCATCTGCCTGCTTGCCATAGCAATGACTGCTACTACCTTCATTGCAGGTGCAGCCATTGCCGCAGATGAGTTCATCATCTATCCGAACAAGGGGCAGAGCAATGATCAGATGGAAAAAGATAAATATGAGTGTTACCAATGGGCTAAGGGCAATACTGGTTTTGACCCGATGCAGATGCCAACAGCAACATCGCCTCCACCTCAGCAGAAAGGTGGAGCTGTCAAAGGCGCTGCTGGTGGTGCTCTGGCTGGTTTAGCCATTGGATCCCTTAGTGGGAATGCAGGCAAAGGTGCCGCGATCGGGGCTGGTGCAGGGGGGCTTCTCGGTGGTATGCGCAGACAACAGAGCATGAGGGAACAGGACAAGTGGGCTCAGCAGCAGGCCAACAACTATGAGCAGAAGCGGAATACTTATAACAGGGCCTGGAGTGCCTGTATGGGGGGGAGAGGATATACCATCCAGTAGTCCATGAAACTGCTGTTGCAGCTCCAATAAGGGAGGACAAACGAATGATAAGATTTATCTCGATACTTATAATGATTACGATGATTTTCATTACGATGCAGGCCATTGCAGCCGATGAGAATATACGTACCTGCACCTTGACGAATGCCTTCGCGTGCACGAGTGACGATGGATGCAAAGAAGTTTCTATCAAGGAACTGTTAGCTCCCCGGTTCATTCGGATTGACCTCAAGACAAAAACCATCAGTTCTCTTGACCGGAACATAGCACGTGACAACACGAAAATTGCAGCAATCGAGCACCTCAAGGGAATGCTCGTTATGCAAGGCACCGAACAGCGTGGCTGGAGCATTACGATTGGCGATGATTCCGGGGAATTGACCCTCAGTGCTTCCGGTGATGGTGAGAGTGTTGTCGTATTCGGATCCTGCTTGAATCCATGAAACGGGAAGCAGATCCGTTTGTTTAAAGGTAACTATAGCAATAGACAGAAAAGTATCCCAACAAGCAACCCTGACGTTTAACAGTTCGTCAGATGGTTCACTCGTATTGGGGCACTCGAGAGGCTGGAAAATTGAAATACTATATCGTTAAGCATGGCAAATAAGTATAGGTACATCCGATATCGGAGGCTATAGCAATGATATGCAGATGCATCTCTAAAATAGTCATCCTGTTCCTTTTATTGGCCTTGACGACTAGCTGCAGCCATTTCGCGTTTTACCCCGTGAACAAGCCCCTGGAACAGTACAAGCCAGGTTATGGCTATGTTGCCCAAAATATTGCAAACCCGGAGAATTCTGACAAGCTATTCCTGATCCTGTCTTTTTCCGGCGGGGGGACAAGAGCAGCCGCATTTTCATATGGCGTCCTTGAGGAACTCAGAGCTACGGAGATCAATTTTGATGGCAAAAAGCGGCGACTCGTAGACGAGGTAGACGTAATTTCCAGTGTATCAGGCGGCAGCTTTACTGCTGCTTATTATGGTCTTTACGGCGATCGTATCTTTGAAGATTATGAATCCCGCTTCCTGAAAAAGGACATCCAGGGGGCCCTCTTAGTTGATATGTTCTTGAATCCTATCAACTGGTTTCGGCTTTCATCACCCTTTTTCGACCGAAGCGACCTTGCTGCCGAATATTACGATAAAAATGTATTTGATGGGAAAACTTTCGGCGACATGCTCAAGCGAAAAGGTCCTATGATTCTTATCAACGCCACTGACATGTCCATGGGTACACGATTCACTTTTCATCAGACACCATTCAATGCCATATGTTCTGATCTCTCTGCTTTCCGTGTGGCGCGGGCCTGTGCAGCATCATCTGCGGTACCAGGCGTTCTTACACCTATCACTCTGAATAATTACGCGGGCAGCTGTGGCTATGTTCTTCCACCTCAATTTGATCAATTGACCCCGAATTTTCGGCTGAGGGAAATGAAAGATAACATAAGGATCGTATTAGATCCGAAGAAGAAGTCTTACTTTCACCTGATTGATGGGGGTGTAGCCGATAACCTCGGTTTAAGGGCCGTAGAAGAAGTCATCGATTCGATTGGCAATGCATGGACTACTATGAAGCTTTCAGGAAAGGAAAATGTGCATAAGGTGGTCTTCATCGTCGTCAATGCCGAAACAAAATTAGATTCTACATGGGACAAGTTTGCATATGTTCCCGACTTGGCGGGCATGCTTAATAATTATTCTTCTATATCCATTATACGATATAACCGTGAGACTATAGCACTGCTACTGGAGAGCTCTGAGAGATGGACCCGGGAGGTTCAGCAGGGCCGATGTCCCCCTGGGCAGATCTCCACGGAACAGGGCTCCTGCGGTGACATTAAGTTCTACATGATAGAGGTTAGTTTTAGAGAGCTAAAGGATACTGCAGAGGGTTTGTACCTGTCAGGA
Source organism: Syntrophales bacterium (assembly GCA_050011475.1). Lineage (GTDB taxonomy): Bacteria > Desulfobacterota > Syntrophia > Syntrophales > JBEKJA01 > JBEKJA01. The sequence goes on along the minus strand of JBEKJA010000130.1, from coordinate 1,709 downwards.
CTTCCCACGTCATTCCGATTGAGTGCCAGAGACGTAGATAGACTGAAAAATGCATCCCACAGCATCCTGAAAGAGTCCGGAGAATTTCAGCGATTACTTCAGGATCTTGCCGTGCCATCAGGTTCTGATACGATTGCACCTACCGAAAAGCAATAAAAACGGATAGGAGGCTAAGCATATAAAGATGAAGGCAACTCTTCTAAAAGTTGTAGCATTGATCGGTGCGGTTATGCTGACGGCAACGTCAGGATTCGGCCAGGACAAAAGTGAAGAGGAATTGGCTAAGCAAGCACAGAATCCGATTGCCAATCTGATCAGCGTCCCTTTACAGTTCAACTCGGATTACAGCATCGGTCCTGCGAACGCGGCAAAATATACACTCAACGTCCAGCCGGTCATTCCATTTTCGATGAATCAGGGATGGAACCTTGTTACCCGGACCATTGTTCCGCTGATCATTGCGGAATCACCGATCCCGGGTGGAAGTGACAAGAGCGGCACGGGCGATATTCTTCAGAGCTTCTTCTTTACCCCCAAAAAGGAGTTCAATAAATGGATGGTCGGCGGCGGTCCGGTGCTGCTCTATCCAACTGCAACCGATGAAGCGCTTGGTGGGCAAAAGTGGGGCGCCGGCCCGACGGTTGTCGTGCTCAAGCAAGAGAGCGGATTCACGTATGGAGCCCTCGCCAACCATCTTTGGTCATATGCCGGCTGGAATGACCAACCCAACATCAACGCCACGTTCATTCAACCGTTTCTTGCCTATACCACGAAAACATACACGACCATTGGCCTGAACACCGAGTCAACCTATGACTGGAACAACAGCCAGTGGACAGTTCCAATAAATGTTTCACTGAGCCAGATGCTCAAGATTGGCAATCAGCCGATCAGCCTGCAGCTAGGCTATCGCTATTATGCCGAAAAACCGACGGGTGGGCCGGACTGGGGTCTCCGCTTCATGGTGTCCTTCCTATTCCCGAAATGACCACATCCGGATGCCTGGATCAAGAGCAGGAAAAGATATATGGGTTTTAAGGATTGTTTGTGAATCATTTTTATGTGTTCCCCAATTCTTGGACTATTTTTTATCCCACCGCCATCTAATATGAAGTGAGACCAGGATCCCGATGAGGATGGGCGGGTAGAGACTGCCAATGACAGATTCCAGCATTACCAGCGACCGTGCAATAGAATGAACGGCAGTGATATCCCCGAACCCAACCGTGGTTAACGTGGATATGCTGAAGTATAAAAATGACTCCATCTGGTTAGGCTGAAGGGGATGCTGCTGGCTGGGGAAGACAAAAGAGCCAGGATGAAGGAATTCGATGATGTTGTATGTTATAGAGAATGACATAGCAAACAGAAGGTAAGCAGCTATGGCACCTTGTATTCTATGGACAGTCACCGGCCCTTCCTTATAAACCTGCCCTAAAACGATCACCAGAAATATCAGGATGGATGACAGGGAGAAAAACATGCTCCCCAGGAACACCTGTGGAGAGTCCACAAAATTAGTGATCCACCGAAATGCAACGGCAAGCGTCACAACCATGGCCGAAACTATCTGGACTTTGGGATGAGCCGTCATGGCAAGAACGACTAACAGCATGAGAAAGGTAAATACTTTTCCGTTTGCGTTTGCAGACAGTGACCCTCCAACTTGTGCCTTCGGACAGATTTCGATCTGTTCAATACAACGCATA
>JBEKJA010000129.1:0-7018 GCA_050011475.1 Syntrophales bacterium | reverse complement strand
TTGGTGGAGGCAATATCTTCAGAGGAGTCGAAGCCAGTGCCCGCGGAATGGATCGGACAACGGCCGATTACATGGGTATGTTAGCGACAGTGATCAACAGTCTAGCCATTCAAGGTGCACTCGAGGCTCAGAATGTGCCCAGCCGTGTCCAGACGACGATTGAAATGAACGAAGTGGCGGAACCGTTTATTCAGCGTCGGGCGATCAGGCATTTGGAAAAGGGAAGGGTGGTTATTTTTGCCGGTGGGACAGGGCACCCGTATTTTTCAACGGATACGGCAGCGGCATTGCGAGCTGCGGAAATACATGCCGATGTTCTCCTGAAAGCTACCAAGGTGAATGGCGTCTATGAACGTGATCCTGTTAAGGACCCCTCGGCAAAGATGTTCCAGGAGATCAGCTATACGGACGTTTTGGCAAAAAATCTGCGTGTCATGGATGCCACAGCCATTTCATTATGCAGGGAGAATAACCTGCCCCTGGTAATCTTTAACCTGCAGACTTCCGGTTCGATAAAAAGTGTGATTTGCGGCAAATTTCTTGGAACAGTCGTGGGAGGATGATCAATGAAGGACAAGGTGTTTGATGATTTAAAAAATAATGTGTCTGAGACCATACAGGGGCTGGAAAAAGCGCTCAGCAGGATAAGGACAGGACGGGCAACCGCGTCGCTGCTCGATGGGATTAAGGTTGAATATTACGGTACGCCCACTCCGCTGAACCAGGTTGCTTCGGTTTCCGTACCGGAAAGCCGTCTCATCGTAATTTCCCCATGGGATACGACGGTTATCGGGGCTATTGAGAAAGCCATTCAGAAATCGGATCTTGGCCTTATGCCGGCAAACGATGGGAAAGTGGTCCGTATCTCCGTTCCCCCTTTGACGGAGGAGAGGCGTAAGGATCTTGTCAAAGTAGTCCGGAAAATAGCGGAGGAAGCTAAAGTCCGGATTCGCAACTTCAGACGGGATGCGAATGAAGAGTTTAAAAAAATGAAGAAGGATAACAAGATCTCAGAGGATGAGATTTTCAAATCCCAGGATGAGGTTCAGAAGTCGACAGACAAGTACATTGAAAAAGTTGATGCCATTCTTGCGGTAAAAGAAAAAGAAATCATGGAAATCTGAATTAATGATCAATGAACAATTAAGGAATTTTGTTCAACTTTGTTGATAATTGAAAGGGGCTTCGAGCCCCTTTTTTTTATTAAATATTCCTTTTTATTGATCATTGTTTATTGATCATTGATCATTGAAAGGGGCTCTTTCCTTGAAAATTCCGGGCTGTTGTGATAGCCACAATGAATCATGAAGGATATAGACCGTCAAAAGCTTCCCAGGCATATTGCCATCATTATGGATGGCAATGGCCGATGGGCTGCGCAGCATGCCCTTGGCCGAATCTCCGGGCATAAAAAAGGTGCCGATGCGGTTCGGGCAACCGTGCGTACCTGCCGGGAATTAGGCATAGGAGTCTTGACCCTTTACGCTTTTTCCGTGGAAAACTGGCTCCGTCCCGAAGAGGAAGTCAAAGCGTTGATGAGTTTGCTTCAGGAATACCTTCGCTCGGAAATTGATGAATTGCATAAGAATGGCATTCGCCTGATGACTATCGGCAACATGGATGCATTACGCACCGATGTCAGATCGGCACTTGATGAAGCTGTGAAGAAGACGGCCCTCAATAAAGATATGATACTCAATATAGCATTGAGTTATGGGGGAAGGGATGAGATCGTAGACGCCATTCAACGTATCACACGGGACGTCTGTGCAAATAAAATTCATGTGCAGGACATCACGAAGGATCTTGTCTCCAAGTATCTTTACACGGCAGACCTGCCGGATCCGGATCTCCTGATACGGACAAGCGGTGAGTACCGGATCAGCAATTTTCTCCTTTGCCAGTCCGCTTATACGGAATTCTATTTTACAGAGACGCTCTGGCCGGATTTCCGGAAACGACATCTCCTTGAGGCTATCTCGGAGTACCAGCGCCGGGAGAGACGATTCGGACTGACGAGTGATCAGGTTCGGGAAGGAGAATAGCGCCATGGAAGCATCACATGCCAAGCGCTGGATCACCGGCATCATAGTTGTACCACTGCTGTTCGCCTTGATTTACTTCGGACCGGCCATCATGTTCAACCTTCTTATCGTGCTGGTCGTTCTACTGGCGACGTGGGAATATCAGGCAATGGCATTCGGTGATGGACACAATGCTGAAAAGATTCAGGGATTCGTCATTGCCTTTCTCTTTCCGCTGGCAGCGCTGCTTGGGCAGGAAAATTGCTTCCCAGCGTTGATAGCCTTTTCGATCATTGCGACATTTTCCCTTTATCTCCTCAAGATCAGGGATGCCGATTTTGATCTCACACCCTTTTATCGTCTTGTTTTCGGTATGCTGTATATACCATTTATGATGTCCCATTTCATTTTACTGCGAAGCGCTCCGTATGGGGTCGCCTGGGTTTTCTTTGTCATTATCCTGGCATTTTCCGGTGATATTACGGCGTACTATACTGGGCGCAAATGGGGGCGGAAGAAGCTGCATAAATATGTCAGCCCCGGAAAAACCGGGGCGGGCATTCTTGGCCTGGTCAGCTCCGCTACAGTAGCTTGTATCATATACCAACAGATTTTTTTCCCGCAAATTTCACCGTGGTGTGCCGGATTGCTCGGATTTGCAGGCAGCACCATCGGGCAATTGGGTGACCTTTGCGAGTCGGCGTTGAAGCGGTCCGCCGGTGTGAAGGATTCTGGCGGAATTCTTCCAGGGCATGGCGGGATGCTCGATCGGCTGGATTGCCTGATCTTCATCGGGCCATTCATTTATTATTGCCAGCGGTTCCTGATCTCATGAAAACGCTCACTATTCTTGGATCTACCGGCTCCATCGGGCAGAATACGCTGGAGGTTGTCCGCGCCTTTCCAGGACGCTTCAAGGTTGCGGTGCTGGCCGCTGGCCGGAATGTCGAACGGTTGAAGGAGCAGATCATAGCCTTTCGGCCCAGGTACGCTGTTGTGGCTGATGAATCTTCGGCTAGGCGGTTGAAAGAAATCATCGGGAGTTTGCACGGAACGAAAATCCTGTCGGGACCTGAAGGATATAATCGCGCAGTTTCGCTGCCCGAAGTGAATCTGGTTGTGTCAGCGATTGTCGGTGCGGCAGGACTTCTTCCAACACTGGCTGCATTGGAAGCGGGCAAAGATGTTGCCCTCGCCAATAAGGAGGCGATGGTCACTGCGGGATCCATGATGGTGAAGACGGCCTGCCGCCATAAATGCAGGATCATTCCCATCGACAGTGAGCACAGTGCGATTTTTCAATGTCTTAAGGGTCAGCGTCAATCGGATATCGAAAGAATCATTCTTACGGCTTCGGGAGGCCCCTTCTGGAGAAGGATTAGTGCCGATCTCGATAGCATCACTCCTGCTGAAGCCCTCCGGCATCCGAAATGGCGGATGGGAAAGAAGGTCACCATTGATTCGGCTACCCTGATGAACAAAGGGCTGGAGGTTATCGAAGCGCGTTGGTTTTTTGGGGTTGATTTTGATCGGATTGATGTGCATATTCATCCGCAGAGCATTGTTCATTCACTGGTAGAGTTCAAGGACGGAGCCGTCATTGCCCAGCTCGGTGTGCCTGATATGAGAGGGCCTATCGCTTATGCATTGTCCTATCCTGAAAGGATGACCCGACTGGCTGAATCGCTTGATCTCACAAGATCGGGGGTTCTTGAATTCTTTCATCCAAACCCTCAGAAGTTCCCATGTCTTGACCTTGCATACAAAGCCGGTCGTATGGGAGGAATCATGCCGGCCGCGCTGAATGCGGCGAATGAGGAGGCTGTGGACGCTTTTCTTGCCGGAAAGATCCTTTTTACAGCTATTCCACGGATTATCGAGGTGGTGATGTCGGACTGCAGGCTGCATGATGCTGAAAGTATAGACGACATCATTGAGGCGGATCGATGGGCAAGGCAGGAAGCGAAAAAAGCTATTGTGAATAAATGATATGAAAGGAATAATACATTGATCGGTATCAGTGTTATCTCTCTGGTAATTCTTTTGGGTGTGCTCATTTTTGCCCACGAATTCGGGCATTTTATTGTGGCAAAGCGGGCCGGTGTCGGAGTGTTGAAGTTTTCTCTCGGTTTCGGCCGCAAGCTTTTCGGCTGGAGGAGAGGTGAGACGGAATACATGGTGTCGGTGATTCCCCTGGGTGGATATGTCAAACTGCTTGGTGAATCCGAGACGGAAGAACTGAGCGAAGGAGACCGCAAACGCTCCTTTAGCGCCCAGTCCGTCTGGAAAAGAATCCTCATTGTTGCTGCCGGCCCCATATTCAATATCCTGCTCGCTATACTGATTTTTTTCTTTGTATATATGGCGGGTGTTCCATCTCTCACTGCGCGGATAGGCGACATACAGTCAGGATCTCCGGCAGGAAAAGGGGGAATAAAGGCTGGTGACGAGGTCGTTACAATCGATGGAATGAAGATATCTTATTGGGAAGATCTTGCCAAATCGATATCTGAAAGTAAAGGGCAGCCCATGCGGATCGCGGTTATGAGGGATGGGCATATGGAGGAATTCACCATTGTTCCTTCCATCATGAAGGGGAAAAATATCTTTGGGGAGGAAGTTTCAGGATACAAGATGGGGATAAGCCCAGCGGGAAAAACAGTGGTCCGCCGGCTGAACCCTGCTGCAGCTTTTTGGGGAGGCCTCAGGCAGACATGGTTCATCACGAAACTGACCTATGTGGGCATCGTGAAGATGATTGAAGGAGTCATTTCTCCAAAGACGCTTGGAGGTCCGATTCTCATTGCCCAGATCGCCGGGGCGGAGGCTAAAGAGGGTCTGATTCCCTTTTTCCTGTTCATGGCCTTACTCAGCATCAATCTGGCCGTACTCAATCTTTTACCGATCCCTGTTCTTGATGGAGGACATCTCCTTTTTTTCATGATTGAAGCCATCAAGGGTAGCGAGGTCAGCCTGACGTGGAGAGAGCGTGCGCAGCAGGTAGGTTTTATGCTGATAGTGCTTTTAATGATCTGGGTTTTATTAATGGATGTTGAACGCCTGAATTTGAAAATTGTCAATGACTTTACAAGGATATTTACAGGGAAATAATGCGGATCCTTGCGTTGGATACGGCAACAAGAACCGCTTCTGTTGCTCTTCTGGAAGAAGACCATACTCTGATCGAGATATACATGGATCTGGGTGTCCATCATTCCGGCATACTTTTGCCTGCCATAGATTATGTCTGCAGCCTGTCCGGTGTCCGGCCATCCGACGTGGATCTTCTTGCCTGCACGACAGGACCTGGATCATTCACAGGACTGAGAATTGGAGCGGCTACCGTAAAGGGCCTTGCGCTTCCCTGGAATACGCCGGTAGTCGGTGTATCCACCCTTGAAGCCCTTGCCATGAATGCCAGTCCATCCCCCCTTCTTGTTTGCTCCATGCTCGATGCACGAAGAAAACAAGTGTACACAGCGCTTTACAGGATGGGAACGCACAGCTTTCCCGATCTTGTGAAGGGCGAGCAGGTGATTGAGGTGGATGCTGTCCTGGCAGACTTAAGACAAAGAAACGAAAAAGTATTGTTTCTGGGGGATGGCGCTGTCCTGAATCGTATCATGATTGAGGACGTTTTGGATGATGCAGCCTATTTCCCGGCAGCGAAGCATCATCGAATTGAGGCATCGGCCGTGGGACTGATTGGAAAGCGGATGTTTATGCGGGGGGATACCCGTGATTTTGTGACATTTACTCCACATTATCTCCGTCTTTCCGAAGCAGAAACCAAGTCCGGAGGCACCGCGTCTTTAGTTGACAAAGACTCCTGAAACTTGTATAAAAATCACAATGTCGGCAGCATGTTATACATAATAATGAAGGAGATGCATGGCAGGAAGAGCAACATCGGAGCCGTTGAGTGGTAAACATGGATCTATCATCGTGCGTGAAGGCTGGCCCTTCATCATCCCCCTGGTTCTTCTGACAGTTGGATCCGCCGCCGCAGGGAAAATTGTTGGTGCCATACCTCTCGGAATCCTTACCTTGTTTGTCGTATGGTTCTTCCGAAACCCTGAACGAAAGATGCCGGCGGGTGAGAAAACCATTATTTCACCTGCGGACGGCAAAATCATCGGAATTGAGCAGGTGGCCGGAGGAGAGCTTCTGTCAAAGCCGTCCTGCAAAATCAGCATTTTCATGAATATACACAATGTGCACGTGAATCGCATTCCGTATGACGGACTTGTTCAGGCCATTCGATACAGGAAAGGTAAATTTCTGGTGGCAAACCTGGATAAAGCATCGGAGCTTAATGAGCGGAACACGCTGCTGATCCATACAGCAGGTGGGTTCGACATCCTGGTTATCCAGATTGCAGGACTGATCGCCCGACGTATAGTATGCTGGGTCCGGGAAAGTGCCGTGGTACATAAGGGGGATCGTTTTGGCCTGATTCGGTTTGGATCGCGCGTCGAGATTTGTCTGCCTGTTGAAGCGGCCATATCCGTGAAGGTCGGAGATAAGGTGTTGGCCGGGAAAACAAAAATTGGAGAGATGCCGTGAAGAACAGGCCTGCCATATCCAAAGACGGTATGAAGAAAGGGATTTATATCCTTCCGAACCTCATGACTTCGGCGAGTCTGTTTTGTGGGTTCTATGCGCTCATCGCAGCCGTGAAGGAAAAATTTGAACTTGCCGCCGTCGTCATTTTCCTCTCGATGATCCTTGACAGCATGGACGGGAGAATCGCCCGCATGACGAACACGACGAGTAAGTTCGGGGCAGAGTATGATAGTCTGTCGGATCTTGTTGCTTTTGGAGTGGCGCCTGCGACGCTTGCCTACATGTGGTCCCTGGCCGCTTTTGGAAAATGGGGGTGGGTCGCCGCATTCCTTTTCGTTCTTTGCGGAGCGTTGAGGCTGGCGAGATTCAACATTCAGATCGGGCTGGTGGAAAGCAAGGTATTCAACGGATTGCCGATTCCCGGAGCG
>JBEKJA010000128.1:0-7042 GCA_050011475.1 Syntrophales bacterium | reverse complement strand
CCGAGTCTACGACAGATATCATATGACATTTAGGAGAATATCCAATGCTGAAGAAAATAGAAGCAATTATCAGAGAAGATAAGGTTAACGATGTTAAAGAAGCATTAAATGAAATCGGGATAGTTGGCATGAATATGTTTGAAATCAAGGGACATGGCCGTCAGGGCGGCATCAAACTGGTGGGCCGTGCCGGTACATATCAGGTAGACATGCTACCCAAAATACAGATTAATATCATTTTAAACGAACGCAATCTCGAGGATACAATTGAAACCATTCTCACGTCTGCTTACACTGGCGAGCCGGGAGATGGCCTCATTTTTGTTTATCCCGTGGATGAAGTGATTCGTATACGCACCCGGGATCGAAGTGGAACTGCTATGTTGTATCCCGGCGATATCGATGAAAAGAAAGGACGCTCCAACGCAAAAATTTAAATGAGTTTAGTATCGATAACTGACAAACCGTCTATCCAAACTATTGTCGACTTGGCAACAAAATACAAAATTGTTCAAGAACCAATTTAAAAGGGCAATTTCATGTCTAACCTATCCGCAATGCGTTTAAAGTGTCGTCATAAAACGGTTCGGGAAATAAATTTTTAATATTAAAAATACATTTGTATTTCAATTAGTTCCGAATCTGGCCAATTGTTTACATATAATTGCTCTAATATTCAAAAAAATAACGCATGATCGTCTATTCATGGCACATAAATTGATTGGTTAGTACAGTAATAAAAAATTTTCAGGATTCATCAGAATCAATTTAAATGTGGCTACGCGGAAATTGACATGAATAGTGCTGGTTTCTACCATAATGATACCAAATAGTAGGAAGCCTTTTAGAAACAAAATTGAAAACTGCTATGAATGAAAATTTTTCGAAACTGACGATCATGCGACTATAAAAGGTACGAGAATCGTGGAAGTGGGCGACGGGAAGATCTTTGTTTTCGATCTCCAAGAGGCCATAAGAGTATGAACCGGTGAACGGGGCGGCGAAGCCATAGGATAACGTAGGCGTTTCAGAGAAACGCCCCATCTTTAAGGGGGGATGAACATTATGGAACAACGTCAAAATCCATCCACTAATAAGGATCTGCTCAGAATCAATGTTGAGAATGTCGAGAGGCATATCATCATATCCATTCTGAAGCACACGAACGGTAACCAGCGCGAAGCAGCAAAGCAGCTTGGCACCACAAGGAGACGATTGCATTACCGGGTATCAAAATATCACATTGATGTCAGCCAATTTCGTCCCAGTCATGAATCGCAAACAAACCGATCTACATGATTGGTATAATTTAATTTAAGGAGGAAAACTATGTCAGCGAGAAAGTTCGATGAGAAGGCAGTTAAAGCTGTTTTAAAAACGATTAAGGAAAATGATATCCAGATTGTTGATCTAAAATTTACTGATTTACCCGGGTTGTGGCAGCACTTTTCTATTCCTGCAGGCGATCTGGCTGATATAGAGGATCCGGCAAAGAGCATCTGGGTCGAAGGCATCGGTTTTGACGGTTCGTCCATTCGAGGTTTTCAGAAGATTCACGAGTCCGATATGGTTTTGCAATTAGATCCGGGAACGGCGGTCGTTGACCCGGCTTGCCAGATACCAACCTTAAGCATTATCTGTGACATCTATGACCCCGTGACGAAGAAGCCTTACTCCCGTGACCCCCGTTATGTAGCCAAAAAGGCCGCGGAATATTTGAAATCCACCGGTATCGCCGATACCAGTTACTGGGGGCCGGAGATGGAATTCTTTATCTTTGATGACATCCGGTTTGACCAGACAACAAACGCCGGTTATTACTTTATCGACTCGGTGGAAGGGGTATGGAATTCCGGAAGAGATGAGAAGCCGAATTTAGGATACAAGCCACGCCATAAGGAAGGGTATTTTCCTGTTCCTCCGCATGATTCCATCCAGGATGTAAGAAGTGAGATGCTTCTGACGATGATCAAGGCAGGCATTGATATGGAGGTACACCACCACGAGGTTGCCACCGCGGGCCAGTGCGAGATAGACATGCGGTTTGATTCCCTGTTAAAGATGGCGGACAATTGCCTGATGTATAAGTATATCGTCAAAAATGTTGCCAAGAAGCACAATATGGTAGCTACGTTTATGCCGAAGCCGCTGTTTGGCGACAACGGTTCGGGCATGCATGTACACATCTCTCTGTGGAAGGGTGGGAAAAATCTCTTTTTTGATCCGAAAGGATATGGTCTTATTTCCCAGACTTGCAAGTACTGCATTGGAGGTCTGTTGAAGCATGCCCCTGCGCTGATGGCTTTCTGTGCCCCTACCACCAACTCCTATAAGCGATTGGTGCCGGGATATGAAGCACCGGTTAACCTGGCCTATTCGCAGAGGAATCGTTCCGCTGCCGTGAGAATTCCAGTTTATTCTGAAAATCCTAAAACAAAACGTATTGAATTCAGACCGCCGGACAGCACTGCGAATCCGTATCTGGCCTTCGCTGCCATGCTTATGGCCTGCATCGATGGGGTACAGAATAAAATAAATCCGGGAGAACCATTGGATAAGGATACGTATGAACTAAGTAAAGCAGAAGCGGCAAAAGTACGTACTGTTGCTGGTTCTTTGGAGGAATCCATCGCTGCCTTGGAAAAGGACTATAAGTTTCTTCTGAAAGGCGATGTATTTACACGGGACGTCATCGATGTGTGGACTGAGTATAAGAGAGAAAAAGAAATCGATGGATTGCGTCTCAGGCCGCATCCCTATGAATTCTATCTCTATTTTGATATTTAACTAAAGATTATTCTTATAGGTAGAGTGAAAAAAGGCAGGACTGGAATAGCCCTGTCTTTTTTTATGTGTAATAACGATTACAAATGGTAATCAATTGTTTCCATTACCGAAGATTTCGTTTGTTTGTAGGAGAAGTCGTTTAATTGAATCCTGTGAGGGCATGTTTTTGCACAGCCGAGTGTTACTTGAAGTAATAGTTACTTGTATCTGGAAATAGTCGGATACCTCAAAGCCCCTGTTTTTTATATTCCTCTGCTAGTTTAATATTGAATGCAGGGCCTATGTTTATATAGTCTTTCTGTTTTTGAGATAGCTTGCCTTTCACTTGGGCGGGCACACCCACAGCTAATGATTCTGCTGGAATCTTCGTATCTGGAGCAACTACGGAGCCGGCGGCGATAATGCAATAGTCTCCGATTTCAGCATTATCAAGGACAGTAGCGTTGTTACCTATAAGAACGTTATTAGCGATATTCTTGCAATGAAGAATAGCACCGTCATCCTAGAAAAACTGCCTATGAATCCGAGCGGGAAGATTTTAAAGAAGGATTTAAGGAAACAATTCAACGATATTTATGCGGCTGATTCTTAAAACACCATAAAAAGTAAAAAGGGGAAGGCCTTTAACATAGGAGGTTACAATGGCAGGTGACTATATTCAGGTTATAGAGGAGGGGAGGATCTTCCGGGTCATCCTCAACAGGCCCGAGATCAAGAATGGCTGGGATCTTATGCTAGTGAAGGAATTGGCCGCGAAGCTTATGGACATCGCCGGTAAGGCCGATGTCCGGGTGGTCATACTGGAGGGGGCGGGGAAGGACTTCTCCTCCGGTGCGGACATGAACATGTTTAAGGACGAATGGCCCGCACCCATCTGGCTGGCTGGAATGAACGAGGTCGGGCGAATGATCCGGACCGTGCGGGAGATCCCTCAGCCTGTGGTGGCTAAGGTACGCGGAGTCGCCATTGGAGGAGGTGCGGGCTTGGCCCTTGCCAGTGATTTTGTCATCGCGGCCCAAGATGCGAAAATTTCGGTGAACTTCGTCAACATCGGCCTTGTCCCCGATGCTGGGACAACCTATTTCATTCCCCGCCTTGTCGGTCTGGTTAAGGCGCGGGAAATCGCCCTGCTCGGTCCGGTAATGGACGGGAAAACAGCCGCGGCCATGGGTCTGATCTACAAATCGGTGCCCAACGAGGAGCTGGATAACGAGGTTGCGGCACTGGCCAATAACCTGGCCGCGAAGTCCCTAGCAGTCACGTCTCTGATTAAATCAGCCATGGATTGGTCATTCGAGAAAAGCCTGAAGGAAGCCGTCGAATGGGAAGCCTCTCACCAAGCCGTGATGACCCAGCGTGAGGAGATCAAGGAGATCGGCAGACAGTTCTTCGCGATGAGGCGCAAAAGAGATTCTGAAAAGGCATAAGGGAGAAAAACATGTCTGTTCTGAATCGTTACTACACAGAGGAACATCAGATATTCCGAGAATCCATTCGCCGTTTTTATGAGAAGGAAGTTACACCACATATAGAGGATTGGAGAAAGGAGGGAATCGGTTCCACATATAGATTGGTGAGGAGACTCTCGCTACAGAGTCGAATTACTAACTATCTATTAACAGGTCTAGCTTGTCCATACGAGATCCTTATCTTCCTCTTACTGAAAGCAAAAAAGGCTTCAGAAGCACTTGAAAAAATGATATTTAACGCCCTTCATACCTCTCTGAATGATCTTTATGCTTCATCCAGTTATTAATATAAATGGCAGCCAGTTCTTTATTCTTCAGGATTAAGACATTCTCAGCATTCTTTTCTTCCGCTGCTTTTGTAAAATTGAAACTCCCCATTATCACCGTTTCCCTGTCTATAATCATGATCTTATTATGAGCGATCGCATGCATGACATCAATATAAGTCGGTATTCCCATGTGAGCGGTAAAATCTCCTGTATTTCCTATAGATTCCTGCCTACATGGAACCCTTCGCGGATCGCATCAAAGGCCTTGCGGGTTCTTTTCACGAAGGTTTTTTGAATGGGTTATTTCAGGTAAAGATCTCCATACTGCTTGCGGAGATCCATCTTCTTGATTTTTCCGGTAGCGGTTGTCGGCAAGACGTCAAGGAATACTACTTTCTTGGGCACTTCCATCGCGCCGAGCTTTTGTCTGCATAAGGCAATGACATCCGCTTCAGTGAGTTCTCCGGCACTTTGGGGAATGACAAAAACTGTAACCGCCTCTCCCCATTTTTCGTGCGGAAGCCCGATCACCGCCGCAGCTCCTATCCGCAGATCAGAAAGAACAGCTTCCTCGACCTTGATGGAAGAAACGTTTTCTCCACCTGTCTTGATAATATCCTTTTTTCTGTCGACAAATTTAAGAAGTCCATCTTCGTCAATGAAACCTATATCTTCCGAATGATGCCAGCCGAATTTTCTGGATTTATTTGTTGCTTCCGAATTGTTCCAATAACCTTCCATGCAGGCGGGGCCACGCCAGACAATCTCGCCTATATGACCGGTCGGCAGGAGATTCCCTTCATCATCCATGATCCCGCCATCCACCATCAAACCGGGCGTACCCCAGTAATTCCCTCTCTTTTTTAACTGCCAGTATGGTTTACAGTAATTGGTCGGCGGGAAAAACTCTGTTTGTCCGCTGTTCAGGTATAGTGCGATTCCTTTCTTGTCAGCAAGAAGCGTCTGGGTGGATTCATCCATGGGCGCCATACCATAAATACCGGCTACAATTGATGACGTGTCATAACTGTCGCAGTCCGGATGGAAAAATATCGCCCGCCACATCATGGGTAGGCCACCGAGCAGGGAAATCTTCTCTTTCTGGATGGTTTCAAGAACCTGCGTGACATCAAACCATCGAAACAGTACATTCGTGTCGCCGACTAATAAGCCGCTGGTCACAAATGTACGGGCGCCGCAGTGAAAAATGGGAAGCATCACTCCGGTGATGGTATCCCGATTCAAATGGGGTGCCATCTCGATGAGTGTTTGCATGGCCGGAATACAGGTTGCCATATGTGAGATCATTACAGCCTTCGGAGCAGCTGTAGCCCCGCTGGTATATGAAATTTCTGCGATATCTCTCTCCCAGACGACAACATCGTCTATTTCCTGCGCTTGTTCCGATTTAACGGTCTCATGGAAATTAAGTATTCCCGACCCGGAAGGAATTTCCGCCCCCGTAATCGGCATGCAGACATAGTGCTGAATGGTCGTTGGCTTTCCCTCCTGTACTTTTAAGACCGTGGGCAGAAATGCATCATCAAAAATCAGGACCTTGACCTCGGCATCATTGAGAATGAAAATAATATTTTCAGGAAGAAGAAAAAAATTGATCGGAACAAATGTGAAAGCCCCCTTCGGAGTTCCATACAAGACAATGGCGAATTCGATGGAATTCATTCCCAGGCAGGCAATGCGGTCCCCCTTTTTCAGACTAAGCTTCCGCATCGCCCGGACAAATCGGTTCAGATCATTATTGAGTTCTTTGTAGGAGACCCGGATATCCTTTCCATCACGTCTTTCGATCAGGGCGATCTTGTCAGGTGTTCTTGCAGCACTGCGCCGGAAAATATCGCCTATTGCCAACCTTTGAACGATATTTTTTTCCAGTTCTCTATCCATAAACAATCCCTCCCCCGATTCAATAAAATATTTCGGATAGCCTCTTTATTGCCGATTCGGATGGCGCTTGTCCATTATAGGTGGAGTGGTTTTGTCTTTAAATTTCCAAGCTCCCTTCCTTTATATGTGCCAATGCTGGCAAGACTTGCCTGAGCAAATAATGCCAGGAAGATGGTAATGACAGCATGAAGAATGATGATTGAAAGGTTACGATTGATGAAATTCATTTTCATTTTATGGGCATCCGTCAATTAGTATACATCAAATCATATATCATGGCTTGTTATATCTGAAATCTTTAAGATAATTGACGATATCTTAAAAATACTCGGTTTTTGACGTGTTACCTTTTTACTTGGTTCATGTGATGTTGTGGTGCTTAGATTCCTCCGATTTAGTGGACACACCAAAAACAAGATAGAAATTAAGTATGCCCCTAAATTCTTGCCCCTAAATTCTGGCATTTAGGGGCATATTTTAAAATATCGGTGAGTAAACTCAAGCTTTACTCTTTTGCTCTGCCTTTTTCAGGAAATACGTAAAGCTGAGCTCAAACATCAATTGACGACCCACAGACTCCGTCGGTGCAAACCGTCTGATAAAATCGATTTC
>JBEKJA010000127.1:0-7087 GCA_050011475.1 Syntrophales bacterium | reverse complement strand
TGAAGAGCGGTCGCCATGGCGTTCGAATTTTTTATAATTTGTTTCTGATAAAGCTTGAACTCTTCCGTCTGAGCTTCCTTGAAAGCTACCGCCTTGGCAGCGATGATGTGCATTAGGGGCCCTCCCTGGCTTCCCGGAAAAACCCGGCTGTTGAGAACTTTCGCATGGGCTTCCTTGCACATGATCAAACCACCGCGGGGTCCCCGCAGGGTCTTATGCGTGGTGGAGGTGACAAATTCACAATCCGACACGGGTGAAGGATGCAGGCCAACCGCCACCAGTCCGGCGACATGGGCGATATCGGCCATGATAACAGCGCCGACTTCATCGGCAACCCGCCGGAATGCCTTGAAGTCGAGGGTTCTGGGATATGCACTGGCCCCAGCGATGATCATTTTGGGCTTATGCTCCCTGGCCTTTGCCGCCATTTCTTCGAAATCGATGGTTTCCGTCTCGCGGCTGACTCCGTAAGCAACAATATTGTATAGTTTCCCGGAAAAATTTGCCGGACTGCCGTGGGATAGATGTCCTCCATGGGATAGGTTCATTCCCAGGACCGTATCACCCGGTTGGAGGGCGGCAAAATATACGGCCATGTTAGCCTGGGTTCCCGAGTGCGGCTGGACATTTACATGATCCGCTCCAAAAATGGCTTTGCACCGCTCTATGGCAAGTTGCTCCACGATATCGACATATTCGCAGCCCCCGTAATAGCGCTTTCCGGGGTAGCCTTCGGCATACTTATTGGTCATGATACAGCCCTGGGCTTCCAGGACGGCTTCGCTTACGAAATTTTCCGAGGCGATCAATTCAAGTTTCCCCGCCTGGCGCCGGGTCTCTTCAAGGATCGCTTTGGCAACCTCAGGATCTTTCTGCATAAGAATCGACATATGGAACGGCTCCTCTTCCGGAATTCTTACTCACTGACGGGACAGGCATAAAGACCGCTTTCAAGTTCGCTGATCTTCGATAAACGCGCGGCATGGCGTCCACGCTCGAATGGGGTATTCAGCCACGTTTCAACAATCTTTCGTGCAACCGTATCGCTGGTCCTTCGGCCGGCAAGAACGAGAACATTCGCATCATTGTGCAGGCGGCATAATCGGGCCGTCTCTTCATCAAGACACAGGGCACCCCGAACACCGGGAAACTTGTTCGCGACGATAGCCATACCCACACCTGAACCGCAGATGAGAATTCCCCTCTTGAACTTTCCCGCCGAGATCTCTCTTGCCGCTGCAATACCGAAATCGGGGTAGTCCACCGGCTCACTGTTATGCGTTCCCACATCAACAACATCGTAACCTGCACCGGACAGAAAGGCCTTGATCGTTTCCTTCAAAGCGAAGCCCGCGTGATCTGCAGCGAGGATGATTTTTTTTCCCGCCATATTTTATCCTTCAAACTTTTTACAGACCAGAACGGCGTTTACCCCGCCGAAACCAAATGTGTTGGACATGGCTGTCCGGATATCCTTCTTCCTTGCCGTATGGGGGACATAATCGAGATCGCAGTTTGGAGATGGATGGTCGAGATTGATCGTCGGTGGAATAATTCCTTCATAAATGGTCATCGCAACAACAATCGCCTCTATTCCGCCGGCAGCCCCTAGAAGATGACCTGTCATGGATTTTGTGGAACTGACAGCCAGTTGTGAGCTATGCTCTCCAAAGACTGTCTTGATAGCCTCTGTTTCGTATTCGTCATTGATCGGAGTGGACGTACCATGAGCGTTAATGTAGTCAACTTCGGCAGCAGATGTTGATGCATCCCGCAGGGCAGCCCGCATACAACGTACCGCTCCTTCATGCCCGGGCGGGGGCGCGGCCATATGATATGCGTCGCCGCTGGAGCCGAAACCGATTACTTCGGCATAAATTTTCGCTCCACGGTTCAGGGCGGAGGATAGCTCTTCAAGAATTACAATGCCGCAACCCTCGCCCATGACGAAGCCGTCCCGATCTCGGTCAAAAGGCCGGCTGGCCTTTTCAGGCTCATGATTACGGTTTGAAAGAGCACGCATGGCATTAAATCCTCCAACTGCAAGCGGCGTAATAGCCGCATCCGCACCACCGGCAATCATGGCATCTGCGTACCCCCAGGTAATTGTTCGGAAAGCATTACCAATGGCATTGGTCCCTGCCGCACAAGCCGTGACTGCGCAGTCAATAGGCCCCTTCGCGCCGAAGCGGATGGATACTTGGCCGGCAGCGAGGTTCGCCAGTCCGGCGGGTATCAGGAAAGGGGAGATGCGATGCGGACCGCTGCGCATGAGAGCCTCTTTTTGCTCCTCTATCCATGAAAGGCCGCCAATGGAGGAGCCGATGAAAACGCCGATATTCTCCTGGCCCAACTTTGCCACATCCAAGGAAGAATCCACCACAGCCATCTCAGAGGCCGCGAGCGCATATACAATAAACGGGTCTATACGCCGGAGTTCCTTTTTGCTTATGAATACCAGGGGATCAAACCCTCTCAATTCTCCGGCAATCTTCGTTTCAAAGGCTTCCGTGTCAAACTTTGTAATATATCCGATGCCCGAACGTCCTGCGCACATCCCGTCCCATGTATCCCGGACAGAGTTGCCGAGTGGCGTCAGGGCACCCATCCCCGTGATGACCACTCTTCTTTTCACAGGGCACCTTCCTTTCTCCATACATCGCAGTTGAACATCCTATTTCCTGACCGTGTTTATGAAACACCCTTGCTTTTAAGAAAATCAATGACATCCCTGATGGTCCTGATCTTTTCCAGTTCTTCATCCTTGATTTCGATGCCGAAATTTTCTTCCATTTCCATGATCAGTTCAACCAGGTCCAGGGAATCAGCCCCCAGGTCATCAATGAAGGATGCGTCCAACTTGCACTCCTCCCTGGTAACCTCAAGCTGTTCCATAATGATTTCAATGACCCTCTCCTCCAATTTCTTCATGAAAGCGCCTCCTAAGTAATGTTCACATATATAATCCGCCATTGATGCGGATGATCTGCCCCGTAATATATCCTGCCTCTTCGGAGGCCAGAAACGCCACGACGCCGGCTACGTCTTCCGGGCTGCCGAGCCGCCCGAGGGCTATCTGCTCCCGGATCCTGTCCCTTACTTCTGCAGAACGCGATGTTGTCATATCCGTTTCAATAAATCCCGGAGAAACAGCGTTTACACAAATATTTCTCGAACCGAGTTCACGCGCAAGAGAGCGGGTGAATCCGATGACCCCCGCCTTCGATGCGGCATATGCCGTCTGTCCCGCGTTGCCCGCTTCGGCAACAACAGAGGTCATATTGATGATTCTTCCCCATCGCTGCTTTATCATGGGCCGTGTCACCGCCTGGCAGCAATGGAATGTTCCCTTCAGATTCGTATCGATGATGTGCTGCCACTCCGTTTCCTTCAGTCGTATGAGCAAGGCATCAAGGGTAACACCCGCATTGTTGACCAGGATATCGAGCCGGCCCCGCGCCTGAACCATTTCTTCAACAGCCCCATGGACGGCCTGTCCATCCGTTACGTCGAATCCTTTGACCTCTCCGTTGCCGCCCTTTTCCTGAATGGTATGCAGAGTCTCCAAGGCGGCTTCTTCGTTTTGTTTAAAGTTAATGCATACCCATGCCCCGGCTTCTGCCAGCCGGACAGCGACTGCCCGGCCGATTCCCCTGGAACCGCCGGTGACCAAGGCTGTTTTCCCGCCAAGCAATGTTGATACTGTCATACTTTCAGGGCCTCCAGGGTTTTATCCAGGGATGCGGGGTCTTCCACGTTCAGGAGGCGGAAGCTTCGATCAATCCTTTTTATCAGTCCGCCAAGAACTCTTCCCGGCCCAACCTCCACGATGGTATGCACACCCATCGCTTTCATCTTTTCCACTGCTTCCTGCCATCGAACCGTGGATATGATCTGCCTGGCAAGGAGACCCCGGACATTGTCGCGGTCAAAAAAAATGGCGGGATCGCAGTTCGGTATGACCGGTACTTGAAAGTCATCGAACTGCACTTTTCCGAGATCTTCTTTGAACCACTCAGAGGTCTTATTGAGAAGGGGACTGTGGCAGGGAACACTGATGGGAAGCTTCACCACCCTGACACCTTCTCTTTGACCGGCTTTAGTCATGACCTCTTCCACTGCGGCCGAATGACCGGATATGGTTACCTGCTCGGGCCCGTTGAGAATTGCGACCCCTACCCAGGCCGTATCCGATCTGACGGATCGGCATATCTCTTCCACAGTATCTTTATTCAAGCCGACAACGGCCGCCATGGCCCCTTCACCAACGGCCACCGCGTTCTGATGATGATGTGCGCGAGCCCGCACCAATGTCAGGGCATCGGAAAAACCAAGAGCGCCTGAAGCATGCAGTGCAGCGTATTCACCAAGGCTGTGGCCGGCCATGACAACAGGTGCGTCGGGTAGCTGCTTATGTAATAGAGCGAACAGGGCCATCTCGAGTGTCAGAACGGCTATCTGTGTGTTAATGGTCAGATCAAGAAGTTCCCGAGGCCCTTCGAAACAGAGACTCGCAACATCCATTTCGAGAACTTCACCGGCCTTGACAAAGCTTTCACGGACATCGTCATAAAGACTGCATAAATCCATGCCCATACCCATATATTGGGCACCCTGTCCGGGAAAGACGAGGCCGAATCCACCCATGACCGTCCCTTTCTTTTAACAATCCGGCTCAGATCTTCTCAATGGGTATCACTTCACGGCCCTTATATGTGCCGCAATGCTGACAGGCCCGATGAGGCTGCTTTGGTTCGTGGCACTGCGGGCAGACGGAAGTCGCCGGCACCGATAAAAAATCGTGGGATCGCCTCTTATTTCTTCTGGTTCTTGAATGTCGTTTTACTGGATTTGGCATGGAAACACCTCAATCAAAATCATTATTTTATTTTCTGTCCGGAATGTCATTTTTCGGCTTGACCTTGAAAGACTTCAGCACCGCCAGCCGTTCATCCATATGGTCGTCGCGGCAGCTACAGCTTCCCGTATTTAAATTTATTCCACAATGGGTGCACAGGCCTCGGCATTCATCCCGGCATAAGACCCGCATGGGCATCTGCAGGAGAATCTGCTCAAAAAGGACGGGGTCGAGATCAATGATTTCCCCTTCGTAAAACCCGTACTCCAAATCCTCCGCCGACAGCTCAACTTCTTCCTTTTGCTCCGATTTCGCAGGTATAAACGTATAGCGAAACGATGCCGAAATGGGCAATCGCAGGGGCTCCAGGCAGAGTGAACAGGAAGTTTTCAGCGCGCCTGTCATTTTGCCGTCAAAAAAGACCGCCTCATGCATCCGCCTGACAGTTCCTGATAGCTGTACGCTATCAAGGACCATTTCCTGCCGGTCTTTCTCGGGAAGCTGCTGAGCAAACCAGCCTTCATCCCGAACAAATTCTATCCGGGATCCTTCTTCCGGTATGTTGGTGATATGAATCTTCACAGCTTCCTCAATAATCCAAGGATACCCTAGTCGGGCCATCGTTGAAATAAAGGATGAAAACTAATTACAAAAACCCTCATATGTCAAGAAGATTAATGGCATTAAAAAGGTTTTGAAAGGCCTTTGGCGAAGTGCAGGCAAATTATGTACCCGGCATGAAAATAAAATGCTGAAAGATCCGGTAATGCGCCTGGGCGTGATTGATGACAGCCAGCCCAAGTCCGTGGTGAAAAGTATTCATATAACTGTTGCATAAACGACACATTCTCATGATCGAAAAGCGTCTTGACAACACCCGACAGGTCCTATACAAATTCTCTATTATACGGAAATTAAAGCCGATATAAGAAAACAACAGGAAAATTTATTCATATGGAAATGATTCGCACCAGATTTGCGCCCTCCCCGACAGGGTATCTTCATATTGGCGGAGCCCGCACAGCTCTTTTCAACTGGCTCTATGCCAGGCATTACAGCGGCCGGTTTATCCTCCGTGTTGAGGATACGGATCAGCTCCGCTCAACCGAGGAATCAACCCGGGCGATCCTGGATGCCATGACGTGGCTCGGCCTCAATTGGGATGAAGCCCCTTATTTCCAGGCTCAACGGGTGGAAATTCACCGTGAGATGGTTCTGAAACTTGTGCAGGAGGGTAAAGCCTATTACTGTACATGCCAGCCAGGGGAACTGGAAGAAAAACGGAAACTGGCCTTGGCGGAGGGGCGCAAGCCCAAATATGATGGGAAATGCCGGGACAGGGGCCTCCCCAGAACGGAGGATTCGGTCGTTCGCTTCCGATGTCCCGATACCGGCGTTACCGTCCTTGATGACTTGATCAAGGGACGTATTGTCTTCTGCAACGATGAACTGGACGATCTCATCATAGAACGCGCCGATGGGTATCCAACCTACAATTTTGCCGTCGTCATCGACGATGCACAGATGGAGATCACCCATGTCATCCGGGGTGACGATCACGTGAACAACACCCCCCGCCAGATCCTTTTGTATGAGGCCCTGGGGTTCGATGTTCCCCGATTCGGTCATGTGCCGATGATTCTCGGTCCCGACAAGGCGAGGCTGAGCAAACGGCATGGGGCCACTTCGGTTATGGCTTACAAGGATATGGGATATTTGCCCGAAGCCCTGGTCAACTATCTTGTCAGGCTGGGCTGGTCCCACGGTGACCAGGAAATTTTTTCCATGGAAGAGATGATTCAGTTGTTTGACCTTGATGCCGTAGGAAAGTCCGCGGCGGTTTTCAACCCGGAGAAGCTCCTGTGGCTGAATCAGCATTACATCCGTGAATATCAACTGGAAAAGCTGGCCGCAGAAATGCCTGCATTTTTTTTACAACTCGGTATTGCTGTTGAAGACGGCGATGATCTTAAAAAGGTCGTCACGGACCTCAAATCCAGGGCCAAAACCCTTTTAGAACTGGCCGAGTCCGGTGTATTTTACTTTGTCGATGAGATTACATACGATCCTGCCTCTGCGGCGAAGTTTCTGAATGATCAGCATCTTGAATATTTACTGGCCGCTGCGGAGCGTTTAAGTAGCCTCACCAATTATACAAAGGAAGGAATCGAAATATTCCTGAGATCGATGGCTGAAGAACGAGGGGTCAAGCTCAAAGAGATTGCCCAG
>JBEKJA010000126.1:0-7118 GCA_050011475.1 Syntrophales bacterium | reverse complement strand
AGGTTTGGCATTCAACCCGATGGTACATACCGCAATGGCATCGTAATCGAATCGGACATTGCCGTACCGGTGAAGGCTTCGGCTGCGGGCAAAGTCATATATTCGGCAAATATGAAGGATTATGGAGAGACGGTGATTATCAGGCATGATGATCATTATCACACGGTATATTCACATTTGGGCAAGCGGCTGGTGCGGATGGATGAGCATATAAAAAAAGGGCAGCGCATTGCCCTTGCCGGGGCAGGAAATCCTGTAGGAAAATTGCGTTTCGAATTTGAGGTCCGATATCATAACAAGGCTAAAAACCCTCTTTTCTTCTTACCCTGAACCCACGCCTGGATGATTTTTATGGATTGTTTGTTTGAACAAGGGCCGATCAGACCGCCAAGTGAAGCCGGGAGTCTTCTTATCCGGGTGACACGCAACTGTCCATGGAACAAGTGCGCTTTCTGCCATACCTACCGAGGTACCGATTTTTCCATAAGATCCCTGGAGGAAATAAAGGCGGATATCCAGGGTATTTCAGATATTACCAATGACATAAAAGCCCTTTCCTGGCGCCTGGGTGAAGGGGGAAGAATCAATGAAATAACGGTACGGCATATTTATGAGGGAAAAAACTTATATAGTTCGGACTACCGCTATTTGGCGGCATGGATGTTCAACGGAGCTGAGTCCGTGTTCCTTCAGGATGCAAACTCCCTCATCATAAAAACGCAAGACCTGGAAAATGTATTGAAATTCATAATGGAAAAATTTCCATCCGTCCGGAGAATCACTACATATGGACGTTCCAAGACGGCTGCCAGAAAATCCGTTGCCGATTTCATAAAACTGAGAAAGGCCGGGCTATCCAGAATTCACGTGGGAATGGAATCGGGATACGATCCATTGCTAGCTTATGTAAAAAAAGGTGTCACAGCAGCGGAGCATATCGAAGGAGGGAAGCGGATAAAAGAATCAGGAATCAGCCTCTCGGAATACATCATGCCGGGATTGGGTGGCGACAAATGGTCGCGGGAGCATGCAGAGGAGTCCGCGCGGGTCATGAATGAGATCAACCCCGATTTCATCCGCTTGAGGACATTGCGGATCGTTCCGGGGACGGAATTGGATACGCTTGCGGAATCAGGCGGGTTCCATACCATAGGCGATGACGATATTGTAAAAGAGATCCGGATATTCATCGAAAATCTCCATGGAATCGACTCAACACTAGTCAGTGATCATATACTTAATCTTATCGATGAGTTAACCGGTAAACTGCCGGAGCACAAGGAAAAGCTGCTGGCGACCATTGACCAATACTTTTCACTATCCGATGAAGCAAGACTGGTTTTCCGCTTTGGAAGGCGAATAGGAATATACCGCCATTTACATGACCTTGCAGATCGGGAAACGTATCTTAAATTGAAGGATTTCATAGAACAACGGAATCTCGGAGAACCAGGGAAAATGAATGAGTATATGGCAGGAATAATGAAAAACTATATTTAAAAAATGAAGGATTCATAACAGTTCACCCTCTGAAACGGGTTAATGGGTTGATTATCCGGTTCACTTATGATATACTAACACTTCTTTAAAAGTAAAGGCGGTGTTGAAGATGTTTAAAGTAGGAGATATGGCCGTTTATCCCGCACAAGGCGTAGGCGTTATAGAAGCCATCGAACGGCGCGAGATTATGGGCAATCAGCAAACCTTTTATGTCATGAAAATTATGGGCAATGGAATGAAAATTATGATTCCGATAAAAAGCGCCCATTCGGTTGGTTTGCGTGAAGTCATCTCGAAGGACGAAATACCTAAAATATACGAGATCTTGAAAAATAAGAACGTGACGATTGATAAACAGACATGGAACAAACGATATCGGGAATATCTTGAAAAGATTAAAACCGGGTCTGTTTATGAGATCGCCAGGGTCTTGAGAGATCTTTTTATATTGAAAACTGACAAAAGCCTGTCTTTTGGGGAAAGAAAGATGATGGACACCGCAAAAAATCTTCTTGTTAAAGAAATTTCCGTTGCGGCGAAATCCGATGAGATTAAAGTGGAAGAAGAACTAGAAATGATTTTTACCATTCAATAATATTTAACCCTGCAGTCAGGGGTATATCCATATCCGCTCTTTGAAAATCTCGAAAGCACTGTGTTCCTGAGGGGAATCGATTATGAGCCAACCCGACTTGCCGGGAGTATATTTATTCTATTTATTCTCATTTAATAATCAATCAGGAAAGGGGGTGAATGCATTGCTCATGCGTTTTCTGTTAATCCTGGCTTGCTCGATCAGCGGCTATTTTATCGTCTTTCACTATAATGGCTTTCCTTTCGCGTTATTAGGATTGTTTTCCGGTTTTTTGATAGCTTTACTCGTCATGCTGGTCGAACGTGTCATTAAAAAGGCGTCCCTCAGGGTTATATTTGGGGGAGTTGTAGGAATGTTCATCGGCCTGTTCATAGCTTTCCTTCTTGTCTATGGTTTAAGTTTTGTCACAAATATTTCTGAAAAGCGCCAGGTTGTTCCCTGGATATATTTTCTTGTTACCGGCATCATGGCTTATCTCGGCACCGAGCTTGGGTCATCGAAAATTCAGGAATTCACAGGCTTCGGAAGTGCGCAACAAAAGGAGTCGAAAGATTTTCGGGTACTCGACACAAGTGTTATTATTGATGGCAGGATAGCCGATATTTGCGATACCGGGTTTATGGAAGGCAACCTGATCGTTCCCCGGTTCGTATTGGATGAACTGCAATACATTGCCGACTCCTCCGATTCCCTGAAGCGGGCAAGGGGAAGGAGAGGTCTCGATATTCTCAACAAAATGCAACGCAGCCCTGGAATTAATATAGAGGTTCTTGATCAGGATTTCCCGAAGATAAAGGGTGTTGATGCGAAATTGGTCGCCCTAGCAAAAAAACTGGACGCAAAGATCATCACCAATGATTTCAACCTCAATAAAGTGGCTGAGCTGCAGGGTATCAGAATTCTGAACGTAAATGAATTGGCCAATGCACTCAAGCCGGTGGTGCTTCCCGGAGAAATGATGACCGTGAAGATCATTCGCGAAGGGAAGGAGCCGGGCCAGGGAGTTGCCTATCTTGACGATGGAACCATGATCGTTGTGGATAGCGCACAAAAATACCAGGGGCATTCTGTTGATGTGCTTGTAACCAGTGTGCTACAGACTACTGCGGGCCGCATGATATTTTCTGAGCTGAAAGGTCTGACCGCAGATAGAAAATCCGGCCCGGATTCAAAAGTTTAATTTCAACCCAGCCCGGGATTCAGGTTTATCCCGGGCTTTTTTTATCCATATGAAAACAATAGCCATCATTCCGGCGGGCGGATCCGGCAGGAGAATGGGAACTCGCCAGGTAAAACAGTTCCTTCCGCTCGATCATGTGCCGATTATGGTCCGGACCTTACAGGTATTTGAAAAATGTTCCGAAATAACGAAGATTGTCCTGGTAGTTCCCGGATTGCAAATCGAAGAGATAAAAGAAAAATTCATTCATCCATACGGGTTTGAAAAAATATATGATGTCGTAGCCGGGGGTAAGGAACGGCAGGATTCCGTTTATAACGGCCTGCTAGCCATTCCTGATGAGACGGAGTTCATTGTGATTCATGATGCCGTCCGGCCTTTTGTTACGACTGATATTATCAGCCGTGTTCTAAAAGCGGCACAGGAATCAGGTGCTGCTGTGGCAGGAATACCTGTATCCGATACGGTGAAACGCGCAGCGGAGAATCGGTCGATTATTTCAACAGAAGATCGTCATTTCCTTTGGCTTGCTCAAACGCCTCAGATTTTTCGTCGGGATATTATAACGAAAGCCTATCAACAGGCCTATGAAGATCATTATTACGGCACGGATGATTCAGTCATGGTGGAAAGGCTCGGATTAGCCGTACATATGGTCCATGGTTCACCATTCAATATCAAAATCACAACCCATGAAGATATGATCATGGGAATGGCGGTATTGAAAATTCCTGGTAGAGATAGTCTTGCACCATGAGTAGGCAAAATTCATACGGAATATAAGCGGTGATTAAAATGCGCGTAGGGCTTGGTTATGACAGCCATCGATTTGCCGATGGAAGAAAACTTGTCGTAGGAGGAGTTGAAATTCCTTTCGACATGGGACTTCTGGGCCATTCTGACGCCGATATCCTGATCCATGCCGTCTGCGATGCAATTCTTGGCGCAGTGGGACAGGGTGATATAGGCTGTCATTTCCCCGACACGGATCCTGCCTGGCGGGACATTTCCAGCATGATCCTTCTGGGGCATGTTGTGGCATTGGCTAAACAAAATGGATTTGCAGTCAGCCAGTTGGATGCGACCATTATTATGGAGAAGCCCAGGTTACTGGAGTATATGCCCGCCATGGTCCGCAATCTCGCATTGGTATTGAATGTGCCCGGGGTTGACATTAATATTAAAGCGAAGACCAATGAAGGAATGGGATGGATAGGCAACGGTGAAGGAGCGGCAGCACTGGCCATCATTACGGTAGAACCGCTCAAAGGGATGGAGTAGACGCATGAGAGCTGCCGCCGGGGAATTTCGTGTCCGTTTTGCTCCCTCGCCAACCGGCGATCTCCATATCGGCAATGCCAGAACAGCCTTGTTTAATTGGCTTTTTGCCCGTCATTATGGCGGTAAATTCATCCTGCGTCTTGAAGATACGGATCTGGCGAGGAGCTCCGGTCTGTACGAAGCTGATATTCTTAATGATCTTGCATGGCTGGGAATCGACTGGGATGAAGGGCCGGAAAAGAATGGTTCATATGGCCCCTATCGCCAGAGCGAGCGTCTTAACGTATATACCCGCTATTTGGAAGATCTTGGGAAGGGAGACCTCATATACCCCTGCTTCTGTACGGAAGAGGAACTGGAATCGGAGCGGGCTCTGTATTTAAAAAGACGCCAACCGCCGCGATATTCAGGAAAATGCAGACGGCTGACACCGCAGCAGCGGAAAAATCTCCTTGAACAGGGAAAGAAGCCGGCATGGCGGTTCAGAGTGGGAGAGAATCAAAGAATTGAGTTCAACGACCTGATCCGCGGTCCCATGAAGTTTGAGAGCGATGTCCTGGGAGATTTCATCATCGTCCGTTCATCAGGCATGCCTGCCTACAACTTTGCCGTGGTTGTCGATGATCATCTGATGGAGATCACACATGTGATACGGGGTGAGGATCATCTTTCCAATACGGCCATGCAGCTTTTATTGTACGCTGCACTAGGTTTTACACCACCCTTGTTCGCCCATCATTCATTAATCCTGGGTAAGGATCGTACCAAGTTAAGCAAGCGGTATGGGGCTGTCTCGGTCAGGGAGTTCAGGGAGCAGGGCATACTGCCTGAGGCACTGATGAACTACCTGGCGCTTCTTGCCGGCTCTTTCAGTACCGGGCAGGAGATATATGACCCGGATGAACTGGTTCATGCTTTTTCATTGGAGAGAGCCGGGAAAAGTGGGGCCATTTTTGATAAGGACAAACTTCACTGGATGAATTCCATTTATATGCATCGTGAACCCCCTGAGAGGCTGACCAATCGCCTCCTGACGTTCTTAGGAGAAACAAATTCAGGCTTTGATGGCATCGACCGCAGGAGGCTGGAGCAGATCGTGGAGACTATTCGGGACAACCTCTCCACACTGTGCGATGCGAAGGATTACCTCGAAATATTTCTTAAAGACTCCGTCGTGATTTCAGATGACGCAGCGGTACTTCTTCGGGATCCTTCTGTGCACTCT
Source organism: Syntrophales bacterium (assembly GCA_050011475.1). Taxonomy (GTDB): domain Bacteria; phylum Desulfobacterota; class Syntrophia; order Syntrophales; family JBEKJA01; genus JBEKJA01. The sequence goes on along the minus strand of JBEKJA010000126.1, from coordinate 1,337 downwards.
CTTCTAAACACGTTTTATGACAGGATTTTGAAATCCACGGCAACCGATGATCATCTTTATCATTCCGTAATACGGGATGTGGAAGAGATCAGCGGGCGTCATGGAAAGAATCTTTTCATGCCTGTCCGGGTTGCACTCACCGGCAGGACCAGGGGACCTGAACTGGCCAGAATATTTACTCTTCTGGGTAAGGATGCTCTTCTGAAAAGACTGGAGGAATCTTTGTTTCTGTAAGTCCACATACCCTGGAAGCTTTATAATGGAATATTGTTGTGCTTCTTATCAAGTCGGACCACGAATTTTTCCTTCAGGGCTTCCAGAATAATAATAACCTGTTTTCTCGTTTCCTTCGGGTCGACAATTTCTTCAATGATGCCCATTCGGGCGGCAAAATATGGATTGTTGAATTGTTCTTCGTAAGATCGAACCAGCTCCACACGTTTTGAAGCCGGGTCCTCCGCGTTCATGATGTCAAGACGATAAATGATATTGCATGCCCCTTCAGCCCCCATAACGGCAATTTCCGCTGACGGCCAGGCCATGACATAATCGGCTCCCAGTTGCTTGCTGCACATACCGATATACGCACCCCCATAGCACTTTCTGGTGACCACGGTAATTTTTGGAACGGTTGCTTCAGAGTATGCATGCAGGAGTTTTGCACCATGGCTGATAATTCCCGACCACTCCTGGTTCGTGCCGGGCATGTATCCGGGAACATCCGCAATGGTTAACAAGGGAATGTTAAAGGCGTCACAAAAGCGGATGAAGCGGGAGGCCTTATCCGACGCATTGACATCAAGAACGCCGGCACCATATCTCGGGTTGTTGGCAATGACTCCAACCGGACATCCGTTCAGCCGGATGAAACAAATGATGATATTCCTGGCCCAGAGTTCGTGGGGCTCAAGAAACTGTCCGTTGTCGGCTATTGCGACAATGACTTTTTTCATGTCGTAGCTTCTGGCTGTCTTATCGGGGATGATCATGTCCAATTCAGGGCATTCACGATCAGGGCTGTCCGATGATGCAATAACAGGCAGGGGACTATGGCAATGATCCGGAAGATAGGACAATAATTGTTTGATTCTGCCGATACATTCTTCGTCGCTTTCCGTGGCGAAATGGCAGACACCGCTCTTTGTAGCATGAGCCATGGCACCGCCGAGATCCTCATGGGTAACTTCCTCCCCGATGACCGCCTTGATGACATCCGGACCGGTGATATACATGTAGCTTTTATCCTTGACCATGAAGACCCAATCGGTCAGGGCAGGGGAATACACAGCCCCTCCGGCCGTGGGGCCCATGATTGCTGTGATCTGCGGTATATACCC